>JAPUEP010000107.1:8249-19332 GCA_027492515.1 Hyphomonadaceae bacterium | reverse complement strand
GCTTGCGGCCTGAATATTGTGCGAAACTGGCTTACCCCTTAATGCCTCAATGGCTTGAAACACCAAATGACCGCCATCAAGAATAGGTAATGGCAATAAATTCATAAAACCAATTGCGATTGACAAAATACTTGATAATTCAATGAGGCCAATACCAAGAGATGCAACTTTATCAATAAAGCTTGCATCAGGCCCCGCGCTATTAATACTAGATTTTGCAACTAATTCTGCACTTTGCCCTATTCCAAGTGGCCCACTTAGGTGACCGGGTGACATTGCGCCGCGCAACAATGCACCAATGAATTTCACCTGCATTGAAATTACTTCATATACTTTATTAACACTTTTTGTGAATGCATTAAAAATATTATATTTTTTCTCACTCAAAACACCACGGTCAACCGAGAAATTAATGCCAAGAAAACCTTGTTTCTCTTTATCGCCAAAAGGCGTTTCGCGTTCGGTTACATTTGGCGTAACAGATATTGGCACTTCGACACCTGACCGGCGCACAATTACATTTAGTTTTTCGCCGCCTGAAGTAACAATTAAACGTTGGACATCCGATGCATTTTCAACAAAATTATTGTCAATTTTTACAAATTCGTCACCAGCTAAAAGACCCGCTTTTTGTGCTGCGCCGCCTTCCATAACTGTTCCAATTACAGGCTTTCTTATAGTTTCGCCAAGGCTTGCATATAGGATTGTAAAAACTAGAATTGAAAAAATAAAATTAAACATTGGGCCCGCGATTGTTACCGCCGAACGTACCCAAACAGGCATAAAATGGAAAAGACCTTTTTTGTCCGCTATATTTAAATCTTCTGCATCTTCGTGGATATCATCAGGGAAAGAACTGGCATCTTTATCACCTGTAAATTTCACATATCCACCAAGTGGCAGCATTCCAATTCGCCATCTGACGCCTTGTTTATCATTCCACGCGGCTAATTCTTTACCAAAACCAATTGAGAATGCGTCAATTTTGACACCTAGCCAACGCGCAACTTGAAAATGACCAAATTCATGAACGAAAACCACAATGGACAACACAAAAATAAATGATGTCGCCCCTAATAGGAAATCTAATACCGTACTCATAAAAAACCCTGTTCTGTTTATTTGGACAATTCTTCTAAAGTTTTGGCGCGTGCCCATTCGTCCGCATTAAAAACTTCTTTCAAATCGTTTAAGGCCACAATGTTACCATTTCCTTGCGCCTTATCCAAAATCTTGCTTACTATCGTTGGAATTTGCATAAAAGGCAATTTACAATTCAGAAATTCATTCACAGCAACTTCATTGGCGGCGTTCAAAATTGTTGTCGCCGATCCACCAAGGCGCATTGCCAATCTTGCCAGACCTAATGCAGGAAAACGACTATTGTCTGGTTCATGGAATTCAAGATTTTTAATTTGCGCCAAATTTAGCCTTTGACCTTCAATCTGAAGCCTATTTGGCCAACCCATACAATATGAAATTGGAATTCGCATATCAGGCGTTCCCA
The DNA here is from genome assembly GCA_027492515.1 of Hyphomonadaceae bacterium. GTDB lineage: Bacteria > Pseudomonadota > Alphaproteobacteria > Caulobacterales > Aquidulcibacteraceae > Pseudaquidulcibacter. Next base: position 17,825 of record JAPUEP010000107.1, on the reverse strand, counting down.
ATTGCGCCAAAAATGACCCATCCTTATATGAAACCATTGAATGTATTATTGATTGCGGATGTATCAAAACATCAATTTTATCTTCTGGCATATTAAAAAGCATTGATGCTTCGATTAATTCCAAACCCTTATTCATTAGACTTGCGCAATCAACCGATATTTTTTTACCCATTTGCCAATTTGGATGCGCGACCGCCTGCTCTGGTGTTACATCATATAAATTATCAATATGCGTATTTAGAAATGGCCCGCCAGATGCAGTTAATATTAATTTTTCAACTTCTTTGGTATTTTGTAAAACCTGAAATATGGCATTATGCTCTGAATCAACAGGCAAAATTTTGGCATTATTTTCTTTTGCAGTTTTAAGAAAAACATCACCCGCACAAACAAGACATTCTTTATTTGCAAGCAATATATTAGCGCCGCGCTTTGCAGCTTCTATAGTTGGACCAAGCCCTGCTGCGCCAACAATTGCCGCCATAATCATATCTGATTGCATTTGGGCCGCTTCGATTAATGCTTCTGGCCCAAAACTAATTTTTATTCCTAGTGGATTGAGCGCTTCGACAACTTCGTCACAATGTTCTTTTTCAACCAAAACAACCATTTTGGGTTTAAATTTTTTTGCCTGCTCTATTAGTTGTTTATAGGCGCGATTTGCGGTTAAGGCGATAATTTCAAACCTTAAATCACCAATATTATTAGAATAATTATTATTAGTTTGCTCGATAACATCAAGGGTTGAACAACCGATTGAGCCAGTTGATCCCAAAATACTAATAGTTTTAATGCTCAATGCAAAAGCCCCGAAATTTGTGGGATGAGCACAAATATTTGTAGCATCAAGGCAACCGCAAAATGACCATCAAGCCTATCCAAAAGGCCACCATGCCCTGGGATAAGTGATGAAGTGTCTTTCACACCAAAAAATCTTTTCACTAATGATTCCAACAAATCACCAATTTGACACGAAAGTGCAAGAATAAATCCCACCCCCATCCATGGTGTTAGGGTTCTGAATAATGATTTAGATGGTAAATCTTGATGACCGAATAAAATTTCAACACCATTTACCAAAATTGAATACAAACCAGCCGCCAAAGTTCCAACAATAATCCCACCAATGAAGCCAGACCATGTTTTATTAGGGCTTGCAATTGGCATTAGTTTTGGCCCTTTTAGCCAACGACCAATGGCATATGCCGAACTATCAGTTGCCCAAACAACGGAAAACAAACCAAAAATCCATAAAAGACCCCATTGCGGATCCATACGTAAGTTTGCAAACGAATAGCCGCATAAAGCAATATAAGTTGAGCCAATAATTCCAATGGCCCCGCCCCTTAAACTTGCAATACTAAGGGCAGCGGCAAAAACCACACAGGCAATCAACTGAACTTGTGGATTTCCGATTACAAAAAACAAACCACATATTGCAGAAATAACGATAGTAGCAATCCGAACCTTATTGCTTGCGCTTGCAAGGCTTGCCCATTCATGCGCGGTAACAGCCATTATAAAAGCCGCAGCAACACCCCAAAGTGGCCCACCAATTATCGCAGCACCAAGACCGCCACCCATCATCAAAAAAGAATAAATTACACGTTGACGCAACTCACTCTTAGGTTTGATGCCTTCCGTAGGTTTTGACGATGCATCTTCCTCAGACACCATTAAATCCCCCCAAAACGGCGTTTGCGTTTTTTAAATTCATTTATCGCCATTTCAAAATCTTTTGTTTCAAAATCAGGCCACAACACTTGTGTGAATACTAATTCTGAATATGCACTTTGCCACATCAAGAAATTCGATAATCTTTGCTCACCTGCGGTGCGAATTATCAAATCTGGATGCGACCAAGCAGCACTATTGAGATGTTTTTCAAAAGTTTCAATATCTATTTCATCGACCTTGATTTCGCCAGAAAGAACTTTGGTCGCAATAGCTTTGGTTGCGTCTATAATTTCCGCCTGCCCGCCATAATTAAAGCAGATTACAAGCATTAGTTTATCATTATTTTTTGTTTTTTCTTCGGCTTCGTCAATCAGTGATAAAATTTCACTATTAAGCCCTTGGCGGCGACCTTGTATTCTTATTCTTACGCCGTTTTTATGTAATGTTGCCAAATCATTACGAACAAATTGCTTTAATAAAGCAAAAAGGCCATCAATTTCTTCTTGCGGTCTTCGCCAGTTTTCAGTTGAAAATGCATATATAGTAAGGATTTCGATATTGTAATTAATTGCGCATTTTACAATATTTCTTAGGGCTTCAACGCCTGCATTATGACCAAAAATCCTTGGCATATGGCGCGCTTTTGCCCAGCGACCATTACCATCCATAATAATCGCAACGTGTGAAGGCATATCCCCTTCACACGTTTCATTTTTTTTGGAATCAGCAGGTTCGATGCGCCCCATCTTAAACCTGCATAATCTCTTCTTCTTTTGTTTTTAAAAGTGCATCAACTTGTTTCACAAATGAATCAGTTGCTTCTTGCACATTTGTAGAAAGTTTTTTGTGTTCGTCCTCAGAGATTTTGCCATCTTTTTCATTTTTCTTTAGGCCATCCATACCATCACGGCGAACATTGCGAATTGCCACCCTTGCCGCTTCTGCGTATTTTGCAGCAAGTTTTACCAAATCGCGGCGGCGCTCTTCGTTCAATGGTGGAATTGGAAGACGTAAAGACATTCCATCAACAATTGGATTAAGGCCAAGGCCAGAATTGCGGATTGCTTTTTCAACACTAACAACTGTTCCTTTATCCCATACTGTAACCACTAACATACGTGGTTCAGGGGCAGAAACAGAGGCAACTTGGTTCAAAGGTACAGTTGAACCATAAGCATCAACCACAATAGGATCCAGCAAATTAATATTTGCGCGCCCAGTTCTTAGACCTTGAAATTCTGCTTTAAGTGCAGCCAGCGCACCTTCCATACGACGTTTAATTTCATCAATTGAAAAATCACTCATAATCTTACTCACTTATTTTCCTGAAATTGTTGTGCAAATACCTTGCCCATTAATAACTTGTTTTAGTCTATCTTTTTCACGAATGTTAAAAACAATAATTGGAATTGCATTTTCACGCATAAGACTGATTGCGGTTGCGTCCATAATTCGAAGATTTTTTTGCAATACTTCGGTATATGATAAATTATCATATCTTGTAGCATTTGGATCTTTTTTAGGGTCAGCAGAATAGACACCATCAACGCTTGTACCCTTATAAAGTGCCTCACAACCCATTTCAGCGGCGCGCAATGCCGCGCCTGTATCGGTTGTAAAGAATGGGCTTCCTACACCTGCTGCGAATATAACAACGCGCCCTTTTTCCATGTGGCGTTGGGCGCGGCGTCGTATATATGGTTCGCAAATACTTGAAACTTGAATTGCCGATTGAACACGCGTTGGAACACCAATTGCTTCAAGCGCATTTTGAACCGCAAGTGCGTTCATAATCGTTGCAAGCATACCCATATAATCAGCAGTTGCACGTTCCATACCCTGTGCAGCACCAGAAATACCACGGAAAATATTACCACCACCAATTACAAGGCAAACTTCAATTCCTGAATCATAAACTTCTTTGACTTCTTTGGCAAAGGCGGCGCAGGTTGATGGGTCAATACCAAAAGCTGAATCCCCCATCAAAGCCTCGCCCGACATTTTAAGTAAAATTCGGCGCTTTTTAATTGGGGTGCTTACTTCCCCATTCTGATTAGGTGCACTGGATGCATTGGCATTTTCGGACATATGAACCTCTAAAATTAACAATGCCACAAATGAATCATTTTGGCGAACAATAATTACTTCCTCTATTTGCACAAAGGGCGGTACGCAAGCGCACCGCCCTAAATTAAACAGTGTTTTTTGAAATTATGCGCCTTGAGTCATAGAAGCAACTTCAGCAGCGAAGTCATCTTCTTTTTTCTCAATACCTTCACCAAGTTTGAACATAGCAAAACCAGTTACCGCAGCCTTGCCACCAGTTGCTTCTTTAACAAAATCAGCAACAGTTTGGTCAGGGTTCATAACGAATGGTTGTTTAAGCAAAACAACTTCTTCTTCAAATTTGCGCATACGGCCTTCAATCATTTTTTCGATTACAGCCTCTGGCTTGCCAGATTCACGTGCAGTTTCGATTTGAACTTGACGTTCACGTTCAACAACCGCAGGATCCAAATCATCTGATGATAAAGCAAGCGGGCCAGTTGCCGCAACGTGCATTGCAACTTTACGACCAATGTCAGTAAGTGTTGCTGCATCGCCTTCACCTTCAACGCCAACCAAAACGCCAATACGACCCAAGCCATCAGAAACAGCAGAGTGAGTATATGGTGCAACAACGCCGTTTGAAACTGAAACTTTTGCCATGCGGCGCAAAGCCATATTTTCACCGATTGTTGCGATAAGGTTAGTCAAAAAGTCATTTACGCTACCTTCGCCGCTATGCGCAGGTTTTGCAGATAATTCTTCAACATCATTTGCACCCAATGCAATTTTGGTAATTGCAGAAGCAGCAGATTGGAATTGGTCATTACGAGAAACGAAATCAGTTTCCGCATTCAATTCAACAAGAACACCAGTTGTGCCTTCAACAGCAACACCAACCAAACCTTCCGCAGCAACGCGGTCAGCTTTTTTAGCCGCTTTTGAAAGACCTTTTGCACGTAGCCAATCGATAGATGCTTCTAAATCGCCATTGTTTTCCGCAAGGGCTTTTTTGCAATCCATCATGCCAACGCCAGTTTTTTCACGAAGTTCTTTTACTAAACTTGCAGTAATCTCGGCCATTGCCGATCTCCTTATTTTAGAAATTATAAAATATTTGGGTTATTTTACTAACCCAAAAATGTGACGATTAAGCTTCAGCAGTTGGTGCAGCTTCAACTTCTGCTGCAACAGTTTCTTCAAGCAAAGTTTCAACAGGGTTTACTGCTTCGCCCAAATCAACGCCCATATCTGATTGTGATTGTGCGAGACCGTCTAATGCAGCGCCCGCGATTAAATCAGCAAACAAAGAAATTGACCGTGCCGCATCATCATTACCAGGGATTGGCATATCAACTTCATCAGGGTCGCAATTTGAATCAACCAAAGCGATTACAGGAATACCCAATTTACGGGCTTCTTTGATTGCAATTGCTTCTTTGTTTGTGTCGATTACGAACATCAAATCAGGAATACCACCCATATTTGCGATACCGCCCAATGAACGCTCTAATTTTTCATATTCGCGTGAAAGGTTCAAAACTTCTTTTTTAGTAAGACCTTTAGGGTTTTCACCTTGTGTCAAAGCTTCAACTTCGCGCATACGTGCAATTGATTTTGAAACTGTTTGCCAGTTAGTCAAAGTACCACCCAACCAACGGTGATTTACATAATATTGTGCGCAACGTTTTGCAGCAGTTGCAACAGGGTCAGAAGCCTGACGTTTTGTACCAACAAATAATACACGGCCACCTTTTGCAACAACTTCACGAACTTTTACCAATGCTTGGTGAAGCATAGGAACAGTTTGTGATAAATCCAAAATATGGATGTTTGCACGATCACCAAAAATGTATTTTTGCATTTTTGGGTTCCAACGGTGTGTTTGGTGACCAAAGTGTGCGCCAGCTTCTAATAGCTCACGCATAGTGAATTCAGGTAGTGCCATAATAATAATCCTTTTCCGGCTAGCCTCCGCAAGCAGGTGCGATTTGGGACCACCCCAAAAAGCGCCGGACGGACATTTTGAAAAATTCAAAACGGCCAAGGCTTGCGTGTGAATTGGGCTTCGCCATAGAAAAAAAAGCAAAAAAAAGCAAGCCTTGAATTGCCAAAAACAGCCAATTTTAACGGTATTTTACAGTTAAACTAATATTCAACAATATTGGCAATACCGCCAATAGATTTTAAAGCGCGGCGTGCACCAATATCAAGCGGATAGCGCCCCGGTAACAATATTTCAATTTCGCGCGCGTCATTTGATTCAAAAATCAACCTAATTTCACCAAAATTTGTTGATTCCATTCCTGAAATAGCCTCGGTAACTTTTTTGATATCATCAAAATTAGCATCTGTTTCAAGATAAAGTTTGGCGCCTTCATATCTTGTATTGGCAATGTTTTCGACATTATCAAATCTTGACGCACTTAGTTTTAAATCACCATCAAGCATTTTTGCATTCGCAACACAAGAAACCGCGCGCCCGACAACAACAAATTGACGCGCTTGCTCTAAATCTTCGGGGCGAACAAAAACTTCATATTCACCTGTTGGGTCGGATAATGTTACCCATGCAAACTTTCCGCCACGTTTAGCAGGGCGCTCTTTAGCAGCACGAACCACGCCTGCCATTCGAAATACGGCCTCTGTGGTTTGCATATATTCTTCAATTTGACCGTAAAAAATGGTTTTTCGCGCAATCAATTCTTGGGATATATCATCCAATGGATGGCCTGATAAAAACAGCCCCATAGCGGCAAATTCATTTGATAATCTGTCTTGTTCTGCCCAATTTGAAACATTGGATAATGGCGCGCGCGGCGGGGTTGCACTTTCACCAAAAAGGCTAAATTGGTTTTGGTCGGCCTCATTATTTGTTGCCGCTGCATGGGACATTAATTGGTCTGCATTAGCGCAAACTTTGGCGCGATTTGGTTCGATAAGGTCAAAAGCGCCAGCTTTTGCAAGGTTTTCAACCGCACGTTTATTTAGGTTACGTGGGCCAACACGTTCAAAAACTTCATATATATTGTTGAAATTGCCGCCCTCTTGCCTAATTTCAACCAATTTTTCCATGGCTTTGACGCCAACGTTTTTAACAGCACCTAATGCATATAGGATTTCACCATTATCAATTGCAAAATTCGCCTGTGAACGATTAATATCAGGGCGATTTACAATAATTCCAAGGCGTTTTGCCTCTTGGACATACGCACCCAATTTATTTGTATCCTCGATATCGAGTGTCATGGCGGCGACCAAAAATTCAACAGGATAGTGCGCCTTTAAATAAGCGGTTTGATATGAAATAACCGCATAAGCCGCCGCGTGTGATTTATTGAAACCATAGCCCGCAAATTTTTGAACCAAATCAAAAATTGTGCCCGCAAGACTTTTATCGACACCTTTTTTATCCGCACCTTCGGCAAATCTTAGGCGCTGTTGGTCCATTTCTTCTTTTAGTTTTTTACCCATTGCACGGCGAAGCATGTCTGCCTCCCCCAATGAATAGCCTGAAAGAATTTGGGCGATTTGCATAACTTGTTCTTGGTAAATTATAACGCCATGAGTTTCTTTAAGAACAGGAACAAGACTTGGATGTAGGTAATCCGCACTTTGACGCCCAGCTTTAACATCACAATAGGTTGGAATATTTTCCATTGGCCCTGGGCGATAAAGTGAAATCAAAGCGATAATATCTTCAAGACAGGTTGGAACCATTCGGCGAAGGGTATCACGCATACCCTGCCCCTCAAGCTGGAACACACCAAGTGTTTGACCGGTTGCCAAGAAGTCAAACACCATTTTATCGTCATATCTTTGGGTGGAAAAATCAACCTCAATGCCACGATCTTTTAGTAATTCAACGGCCTTTTGAATTACGGTTAAAGTTTTCAAACCCAAGAAGTCAAACTTTACCAAACCCGCAGATTCTGACCATTTCATATTATATTGGGTCGCCGGAATATCTGATTTTGGGTCTTTATAAAGCGGAACCAATTCTTTTAATGGGCGACCTGCGATTACAACACCTGCGGCATGGGTTGAACAATTTCGATAAAGCCCTTCAAGCTCTAATGCGGTATCTAAAAGACCGTGGTGTAATTCGTTTGAATCGTATTTTTCTTTAAGTTTAGGCTCAATTTCAAGCGCTTTGGCGAGCGTTACGGGGTTTGCAGGGTTATTTGGTATAAGTTTTGTGATTTCGGATACTTCATTAAATGACATATCCAAAACCCGCCCAACATCACGCACCGCAGCGCGCGCCTGCAAAGTACCAAAAGTAATAATCTGCGACACACGCTCAAAACCGTATTTTTCCTGAACATAAGATATTACTTCATCACGCCGTGTTTGGCAGAAGTCGATATCAAAATCGGGCATTGAAATACGTTCGGGATTAAGGAAACGTTCAAAAAGAAGCCCAAATTCAAGTGGATCAAGGTCAGTAATTTTAAGCACATAAGCAACCAATGAACCCGCACCAGAACCACGACCAGGACCAACAGGAATATCATGGGCTTTTGCCCATTTGATAAAGTCCGATACTATCAAGAAATAACCCGAAAAACCCATTCGATTTATAATATCTAATTCAAATTCAAGGCGTGAGTTATATTCTTCCACACTTGTAACTGGTGGGCGTTTACTTAAGCGCTCTTGCAAACCTTCGCGGGCTTGAACCGCTAATTCTTCGCTTTCACTAAGCCCTTGCCCCGATGGAAAACTTGGAAGGATTGGTTTGCGTTTTTTTGCGCGAATGGCACAACGTTTGGCAATTTCAACCGTATTTTCAATACATTCAGGCAAATCAGAAAATAGGGCAATCATTTCATCATCAGTTTTGAAATAATGCTCTTCGGTTAGGCGTTTGCGATTATTATCAGATAGGCGCGAACCTTCATTTATACAGGTCAAAACCTCATGTGGATAATGTTTTTCGCGTTTATCATAGCGAACATCATTTGTGCCAACAATTGGAATATCTAATTCATAGGCTTTTTCGAGAAGTGCATTTTCAGTTTGCAATTCATCTTCGCGGCCATGGCGTTGTAATTCGATATAAAATCTATTTTTAAAAATATCGGACAATTTACGGCTTAAAAAATCAAAACCAGATATGTCATTATTAAGAATGGCGACGTTCAATATACCTTCAAAACCACCACTAAGGCAGATAAGGCCCTCTGATAATTCGGCAATTCGTTCAATATCAACACCATCATCGATATTATCAATTTCAAGAAATGTTGCCGAAGATAAAGCGCATATATTGGTAAAACCAATTTCATTTTGCGCATAAAGCGCAATGCGGCCTTTTATTTCGTGTGGTTCGGGTTCATCAACTTTAGATTTAACAACAATATTAAGCCCGATAATAGGTTGCACACCAGACGAAGCCAAAGTTTCGGAAAATTCAAGCGCGCCAAATAAATTATTATCGCAAATCGCAAGTGCAGGTAATGAACGCGATTTGGCAATATTATTAATCTTCTTAACCGTCATTGCGCCATCAAGCAATGAATAAGCAGATTTAACCTTTAAATGCACAAATTGCGGCGTTGCCATAATTACCCCTTAGAGAAATATTTCGATTATATCGAAATGTTTCTTAAGATTATTTTTGCCAAAATTCGTTTCATCTGTCAGCACGAAATATCAATCATACCCAACAAAAAACATTTAAGCCTTAACCAAACAAAGCGCCAAATGCAGATGCAACCATAGAAAAACCAACAATAGCGGCGAAACCAAGAATATCTTCCCAACGCAATAATTGTAAATTCATAACAAACCCCTGAAATAAGTTCCTAGTTTGTTCTTATTTCACGTTTTGTTCTCATTGGCAAGCGT
>JAPUEP010000107.1:0-8239 GCA_027492515.1 Hyphomonadaceae bacterium | reverse complement strand
AACCCATTTTCAAGGCGCACAATCGCATCCATTTTATCAGCTAATTCAAGATTATGCGTTCCTACCAAAGCCGCGACATTTTCTTCTTTCGCAAGCTTTGTGAAAATTTCAAAAACTTGGATTGAAGTTGTTGGGTCAAGATTTCCCGTTGGTTCATCGGCAAGTAATAAAATAGGTTCATTCGCAAGGGCGCGCCCTATTGCAACCCTTTGCTGTTCCCCGCCTGATAATTGCGCAGGTTTATGTTTCATACGGTCTTTTAAGCCCAATAATTCAAGTAGATATTCAGCCCGTTCAAGCGCATGTACAAATGATTTGCCATTTATCAATTGCGGTAAAGCAATATTTTCACGGGCATCAAATTCTGGCAATAAATTATGGAATTGATAGACAAAACCAATTTTTTCGCGCCGAATTAAAGTTCGTGAATTGTCGTCTTTGGTTACAATTTGACCATCAATTTTAATTTCGCCATCTTGCGGTTCTTCTAATAGGCCCGCTGAATGCAATAATGATGATTTACCAGAGCCAGATGGGCCAATAAGTCCAATTATTTCACCGCGTTTTATATTTAAATCAACGCCTTTCAAAACCTCTAATTCGCCTGCTAGGGTTTTATAAGTTCTTTTAAGGCCTTTTATAGATAAAGCTAAATTATTCATAACGTAAAGCCTCAACAGGGTCGAGATTGGCGGCACGCCACGCAGGTGGAATTGTTACCAAAACACTCATGATTAAGGCGAAAATTGCCGTATAAAACACTTCCGACCATTCTACATGCGCCGGGATTTGTGAAAGGAAATAAACTTCAGAGGGGAAAACTGGGCCAAATACGGCCTCAACACCTTTTTGGATAAGGCCTATATTAATACAGAACAAAGTTCCAAATAATACACCGCAAATCGTACCCAAAACACCAATACTTGCGCCAATCATTATAAAAACACGCATAATTGAAAGCCGTGTTGCACCCATTGTTCTAAGAACGGCAATATCGCGCCCTTTATTTTTAACAAGCATTACAAGGCCAGAAATAATATTAAGTGCCGCAATCAAAACCAAAAGCATAAGTATAAGACGCATAACAACGCGTTCTGTCCCCAAGGCGGAAACAAGGCTTGCCGATTGATTACGCCAATCACTTAGTAAGGAGCCATCAACATAATTTGCCAATTGCCCCATGATTTTTGTGCTTTCATCAGGTTTTTTAACGCGCAATTCAATCATATCAATTCGTGTATCGCGGCTAAAAAATAGTTGTGCTTGCTCTAATGGCATATAAATAAGGCTTTTGTCATATTCACTCATGCCAATATTGAAAACAGCACCAATTTTATAATCTTTAGAGCGCGGTGTTGAACCAAAGGCAGTTTGCGCACCATCGGGCGCAAGCAATGTAATATAATCACCCGCCATAACGCCCAATTGGCGCGCAAGGCCAGTTCCGATAATTATTTCATCGCCGCCATATTCGCCTTTGCCATATTCATTCAAAGAACCATCAACAATATGTTCTGAAATTGTTTTAAGTTCCATTATATCATCGCGGCGCAAACCCATTACCATTGCACCCGATGAATTATCTTCGCCGCCCTGTGCAAGAACTTGCCCTTGTACAAGCGGGTGAACCGACTTAACATCTGGCACTGCTTTGGCATTTACAATGAAGCGCGAAACGTCTTGCGGTGCTAATTGACGCGCATCAACAAAAACATGACCATTTACGCCCAAAACTCTATCCAAAAGCTCGGTACGAAATCCATTCATAACACTCATAACAATAATCAAAACCGCAACTGCAAGCATAATCCCTGCAAATGCAATTATTGAAATAAGACTTACCCCGCCCTGTTCACGTCTTGAACGTAAGTAACGGGTTGCGAGCATACGCTCCCACATGCCGAATGGCTGGGAAGCTTTTTTTGTTTTTGAATTTGCGTCAATTGCCGCGTTCATTAAGACAAGCTCGCGATGAAATCTTCGATTTTCATTTCGGTTTTTTCTTGGGTTTTACGGTTTTTGACTTCTACAATGCCATTTGCAACACCGCGTGGGCCAATTACAACCTGTTTTGGAACGCCAATAACGTCCATTGTCGCAAATTTTGCCCCTGCTCGTTCATCACGGTCATCATAAAGTGGATCAAGACCTTTGGCACTCGCTAAATCATAGATTTTTTTGCATAATTCATCGCAAGCGGCATCACCTGATTTAAGGTTTACGATACCAAGATTAAATGGCGCAATTTCAGTTGGCCAGATTATACCGTGTTCATCATGGCTTGCTTCAATAACCGCACCAACAAGACGTGAAACACCAATGCCGTAAGAGCCCATTTGCAAAATATGCTCTTTACCATCTTTGCCCATAACTTTGGCATTCATTGGTTTTGAATATTTATCGCCAAAGAAGAAGATATGCCCAACTTCGATACCACGACCTTCGCGCCTGCGCTCTTCTGGAACTTTGGCAAGGAATTGTTCTTCTTCGTGCATTTCATCTGTTGCAGCATAAGCCGCCAAAACTTCGTCAACCATCGCCTTGCGCGCAGTTTTTGACGCATCATCATTTTCAAATGAAATGTCGGTTGTGGTCCAATCTTTATCTTCATAGACACTGTCATAGAAAACCGCACTCTCACCATTTTTGGCAAGAATGATGAATTCATGGCTTAAATCACCGCCGATTGGGCCTGTTGCCGCACGCATTGGAACGCCGCGCAATCCAAGACGTTGGAAAGTTCTTAAATAAGCCAAAAACATCTTACGATACGCATCAACCGCCGCATCGGCATCAATATCAAAAGAATAAGCGTCTTTCATAAGGAATTCACGACCGCGCATTACGCCAAATCTTGGGCGAACTTCGTCGCGGAATTTCCATTGAATATTATAAAGGTTTAATGGCAAATCCTTATAAGAACGAATATAGGTGCGCACCACATCAGTAACAACTTCTTCGGCAGTTGGCCCAAAAAGCATATCGCGGTCATGGCGATCTTTGATACGAAGCATCTCAGCACCATAATCATCATAGCGACCAGATTCACGCCATAAATCTGCCGATTGCATGGTTGGCATCAAAAGCTCCAAAGCGCCCGATCTATCTTGTTCTTCACGAACAATTTTTTCAATATTTCTTAGAACTTTAAGACCAAAAGGAAGCCAAACATAAACGCCCGCTTGCTGCTGCTTTATAAGGCCAGCGCGTAACATTAATTGATGTGAAACGATTTGCGCCTCACTTGGGGTTTCTTTTGCAACAGGCAGGAAATAGCGCGAAAGGCGCATCATAAGCTCCTATAATTTTATAATTTTAAATAACACAAGCGCAAGTAGCACGGACCATATTACAAATGCTACAATTGTTGCCATAATCGCTTTTTTCTTGAAGTTTAAATTGGCAGGGGCGCTTTTCACGCTTCCCTTAACCACATTACCATCTTCTTGCTGTGTGGTTACGCCAATTGGTAAAACCAAGAAAAGGCTTATCCACCAAATAATTAAATAGCTTGCAATTGCAGTAAAAATGTCCATGTCTTTTCTTAATGCGCTTCTTTTGGGGTTTCCATCAATTCAATCAGCACACCGTCTGAATTTTTTGGGTGAACGAAAATAATCATTGTTCCATGTGCGCCAATTCGCGGCTCACCTAAAACTGATGCACCTTTTGCAACCATTGCATCGCGTGCTTCATAGATATTTTCAACTTCAAAACATACGTGGTGTTGACCGCCTGCTGGATTTTTTTCAAGAAATTTTATTATGGGTGATTTTTCACCCAAGGGTTCAATAAGTTCAATTTGCGCATTTGGCAAATTAACAAATGAAAATTTTACGCCTTGCGCTTCCATTTCTTTAATTGGTGTAATGTCTTTATCTTCAATGCCATAAAGGTTTTTATAAGTTTCTTGCGCTTTCGCAATTGAAGGAACAGCAATTCCAATATGGTTTAAATTTCCGATTTTCATGATTTTCCCCTAATCTGTTAAATCGTCATAATTATGGCTTCAATCATTGGCCTTTTCTTTAGTTCAATGAATGATGCTTTTTTGACAGCCTTCATTACCATGTCTTCGGCAAATTCTTCATCTAGCCTTTCGGCTGGTTTCAGTTTTTTTATTGCTTTTTCGGCAATATCAGCAAGCCTATCAAGGGCTTTATCAAATATATCATCATTTTTATGGGCAAGACCACGGGTTCGCAAATCAGGTCCTGCAATGATTTCACCTTTATGATTAAGCGTAATGGCGATTACAATATAGCCATTTTCACCAATTTTTTGACGCTCTTTCATAGTTTCACTGCCATCACGAAGCATTGAATGACCATCAACATAAAGACGCCCAGCGACTACTTCATCAACAACCCTTGGGCCATTTGGCGCAATTTCAACCATATCACCATTTTTTGGTGCAATTGATGCAGGGATTTGCAACGATTTGGCATAGCGTGAGTGTTCAATAATATGACGGCGCTCACCATGGGTTGGGATTGCCATTTGTGGCCTTACCCATGAATACATTTGTGCAAGTTCACCACGGCATGGATGTCCAGAAACATGAATTGGCGCATCATGCGCGGTTATAACTTCAACATTTTGCAAGATTAATTTATTGATTAAATCATAAATATCGCGCTCATTCCCCGGTATTTCGCGCGATGAGAATAAAACAGTATCACCATCACCCAAACTAAGGTGTGGATGGTCGCCATCTGCGATACGCCTTAAAGCTGCCCGCGCCTCACCTTGAGAGCCTGTGCAAAGGAATAGGATTTCATTATCCTTATAAGATTTCGCTTTATCAGGTTCAACAAATGGAATTGGTGGAATAATTCCAACATTACGCGCCGCAGTTGCAATCCGCACCATTGAACGGCCCATCAAACAAACCGCACGCCCTGCTTCATGCGCCGCATTAATAGCAGATGTTACACGCGCCACATTTGACGCAAAACACGCAATTGCAACTTTGCCTTTTTTGGTTTTTACAATTTTTTCAAGTTCATCACGAACGCCAATTTCCGAACCGCTTTCACCATCTTGGAAAACATTGGTGGAATCGCAAATCATGGCTAAAACGCCATCATCACCCATTTGTTTTATGGCATTTATGTCGGTTGTTTCGCCAATCAATGGATTTGGATCAATCTTCCAATCACCAGTATGGAAAATACTGCCAAGTGGCGTGGTTATTTTAAGACCATTTGGTTCAGCAATCGAATGGGTTATAGTTATATATTCAATTTCAAATGGCGCTAAATCAATTTTACCCTTTAATGGAACGACATTCAAAGGTGCAATATCAAACAGCCCATGTTCACGTAATTTATCTTTTATAAGCTCGGCAGTGAAAGGCGTTGCATACATAGGCGCGCCAATTTGTGGCCACAAATAACCAAGTGCGCCAATATGATCTTCATGCGCATGGGTAAGAATAATTCCAAGAATATCTTCTTTAATGTCTTTTATGAATTCAGGGTCAGGAAGAATTATTTCAACACCTGGAATATGTTCTTCGCTTGCGAAAGTTACGCCGCAATCAACAATAATCCATTTTTTATTATTTTCACTTCCAAAACCATAAAGGTTCAAATTCATACCAATTTCATTTGATCCGCCCAATGGCAGATAAACAAATTGGTTTCCACTTACTTCACCCAATTTATACCTACTTTTCAATATTTAGAATTTAAACAAGCGCAATAAACGCATTTAGAACAAATGCAACCTTCTTGTTGTATTATAAGAAACTATTGCGTTCTTAATTGAGTTGTTGGAATTGTGCAATTGTCAGGCGTTTTAAGTAATTGCGACAAGCCATCAATCGCAGTTTTTGCCGCAGCCTTAAATTCATAACCCTTTGAAGGCATAATTTCGCGTTTGACAATTACTTTCTTATTTGCATCAAGAAGTGCAATTTGAAAACGTCCACCATTAACGCCGCCCAATGCCTCACCTATATTTGATGGAATAATTAATCCACGGCTTTCGGTTGAAAGACATCGCGCACTTTGCCATCCAATGCTTTTGAGGCGGATAAAATTGCTTTCTCGCCATCGTAAATTGTTATTTCCCAAAAGGCGGCGTCTATGCTTTGCTGTGTGTTTAAATTTAATGTGTAGGCATCAAGACTTTCAAAACTTGATTCAATTGCGGTTTTTGTTTCATCAACGCGCCATGATATTTGAACCGCAATATTTGGCGTGCTGCCGTGATTAGTTTTATCATCTACGATTTGAAGATCATCTTGGAAATCAGGGGTTTTCCATTGAACCACACGCATTTTAGGGCCTTTGCCAACATATTGGCGCGCCCGCACGCCTGCACGTCCATAAGTGCCGCCTGCGACGCTGACACAAACTTTTTTATTGCTTAATTTTGTATCATTGCTTTTTTCGGCACGGCTTTTATCGCACCCATTTAATAGGGCGGCGGATAAAATCATTAAGCTGATTGCATAAATTCTTTTTTGCTTATTTTGTTTCATAATTATCATTTATCGTTGCAATAACATTGTTTAACGAAAAATGATTTGAAATTTCAGAGATTTCCAAGCGGTAACAACTAATAATAGACTAGTGTGTAAAATTTACATCACCCGCTTGTATGAATTTTATATTTTGATTTTCATCAATCAGAATTAATTCGCCATTTTCATTTATTCCATTGAAAATACCCAATAAGGTTTCATTTTGTGATTTAATTTGAACAGGTTTTCCAAATCCGAATGCGTTTTCTTCCCAAAGTTTTTTAATTGGGGAAAAACCTTCATTAATATATATTTCGTTCAAAATATTAAATTCGGTATCAATTTGCGATAGTAAATATTTTGGTTCAGGCGGTTTTGAATAATCTTTAATAGAGGTTGTTTCTTTATCCTCAATATCAGGGCTTTGTAATAAATTTACGCCAATCCCAATTGCGATAAAGGCATTTGGCTTTTCAATCCAACTTTCAAGCAAAATGCCGCTTATTTTTTTACCATCGACCAATATATCATTAGGCCACTTAAGCAGCGTTTCTTGTTGGGGAATATATTTTTCAATACAATTCTTAAGCGCAATGGCGATAATGAATGAATATAATGGCGATAGTTTCGAGACATCATCTAATTTAATTACATATGTAGCAAATAAATTGCCACTTAATGATGTCCAAACCCGACCGCGGCGACCACGCCCATTGGTTTGCTTTTTTGATATAACCCAAAATGGCGCATCTTCACCCTCTTGGGCTATGTAACGCGCCATATCATTTGTTGAATAAACTTCTTCAAATTCGATTATTTTCACTTAAACATTACACTCGCAACTGTTGTTGCGGTATATAATAAACCAATAAGCGGTATAAGCAAGGCAAACAAAATTGCAGTACCTTTTACAGAAATATTAGTAGCAGCAAAGCCACCCGCAAATTCCATTTGTGGTTCATCAAACCAAATTGTTTTGATAACACGCAAATAATAGAATGCAGAAACAACAGATGCCAAAATCAATGCAATTGCAAGGTATAAATGGCTACCGTTCCAAACTGATTTGATAACCTCAAACTTACCCCAGAAGCCTGCCAAAGGTGGAATACCCATTACAGAGAATAGGAACATAGTGAACGATATTGCAATCATTTTATGTTGTCTTGAAATACCAGCAAGGCTTGGAATGCTTTCAATTTTACGACCATCTTTTGAGCGCAATGCTAATACTACGGCAAACATACCAATACCTGACAAGGCATAGATTGAAACAAACATTAGCAATGCATTAGGGCCAAAAACCGGACCCGCCGCAATTGCAACCAATGCATAACCCATATTGGCGATTGATGAATAAGCCAAAAGGCGTTTGATATTTGTTTGTTGAAGCGCAAAGAATGCACCAATAAACATTGATAAAATCGCCATAATCGAAACAATTTGCTGCCATTTAGCAATCGCAGGGCCAAAAGCTTCAAAACAAAAACGTGCAAGCAAAATCGTTGCCGCCATTTTTGGTGCGGTTGCAAAGAATGCAGTTGATGGCGTTGGTGAACCTTCATAAACGTCGGGCGTCCACATATGAAATGGTGCCGCCGACATTTTGAATGCGATACCAGACATTACAAATACCATACCAAAAATCACGCCAACATTCGCATTTGCACTTAAAGATGCGATTTTTTGGAAATTTATTGTACCTGTAAAGCCATAAATCAAAGATGCGCCATAAAGTAAAATACCTGATGATAAAGCACCCACAAC
>JAPUEP010000106.1 GCA_027492515.1 Hyphomonadaceae bacterium | reverse complement strand
TAAAAGACAAGTTCAAAATAGTCGCTATTTGAATTTACCAGATTTTGAAAATCCACGCGGAACCATACGCCCAATTGATGCACGGCGAAGAACATAATCACGCCATTCAGGCATTTCACGATTACGCCCCGAACTATCAACCCAAACAAGACCATCTTCGCCCTTGAATGACAATACATCCAAAGTTCCGCCATCCTTATATGATTGTAGTTTAACGCCTTTACCACGCGCCATAACTGGCAATTCTTCAATATTGAAAATCAAAAGTTTGCGATTTTCACCAACAATTGCCACAAAATTCCCAGCAACAGGGGCACAAATTCGCGCCTTTTGTTTGGCATCAAGCGTTAATACATTACGCCCGCCGCGTTTTTGGCTTAAGAATTCAATTTCATCCATAACAAAGCCATAGCCTTTAGATGATGCCACAATTCGCTTCTCATTTTCTTTTGGAATGAACATATCCAAAATATCATGTTCTTCTGGTAATTCGATTGAAAGACGAATAGGTTCACCCAATCCCCTACCCGATGGCAATTTATCACCCATAAGCGTAAAGGCGCGCCCATCCGTTGCGAATAAAACAATCTTATCAGTCGTCATACATTGCAATGACAAAGCCAATTCATCATCATCTTTGAATTTGACCGAAGATAAATCATCAATCTTGCCCTTAAGCGCGCGTATCCATCCGCGTTTTGAAAGCACCACTGTAATCGGTTCTTTCACCACCAAACTTTCAATTGCAAGGGCAGCGCCTTTTTCAGGGGCAGTGTCAAAAGTGGTTCTGCGTTTTGCGCTATCACCCGCTTTGGCAAAGGCTTCACGTGTTGCCGATAATTCCTTACCAACTTTTTTCCATTGCAATTTATCGCTATCAAGAAGTTTGTTTAATTCCTCTAATTCTTTTTTGAGGGCTAAATCTTCTTTTATTATTGCTTCTTCTTCTAATTTACGAAGATTTCTAAGGCGTGTATCCAAAATTGCATTGGCTTGCACTTCATTGATATTGAATGCCGCCATCAAAACTGGTTTTGGCTCATCTTCTTCGCGGATAATGCGGATGATTTCGTCAAGATTGAGATAGGCAATTAATAAAGCCGCCAAAATTTCAAGGCGTTTTTCAATCTTACCCTTGCGCCATGCCGCGCGTTTGACCACCAATTCCTTTTTATAATCAAGGAATGATTTCAAACATTCAATCAAGCCCATAATGCGCGGAATGCCATGTTTATCAAGAACGTTTAAATTCATTGAAAAACGATTTTCCAAATCGGTTAAATGGAAAAGACTTTCCATCAATTGCGCAGGTTCAACAGTTTTAGACTTTGGCTCTAAAACAATGCGCATATCTTCGGCGGATTCATCACGAACATCGGCAAGTAATGGCGCACGCTTGGTTTCAATTAATTCAGCTAGTTTTTCGACCAATTTTGATTTTTGAACCATGTATGGGGTTTCGGTAACAATGATTTGCCATGTCCCGCGCCCCATATCCTCAACCGACCAGCGCGCACGTGTGCGAATTGCGCCTTTGCCAGTTTCATAGGCGTTTTTAATGCTTTCCTTTGGTTCAACAATAATGCCGCCAGTTGGAAAATCTGGCCCTGGTATATAATCCATAATGGCATCAAGCGATAAATTTGGATCATCAATTAGTCCCAAACAGGCATCAATTAATTCAATTGCATTATGCGGCGGAATATTGGTTGCCATACCAACGGCAATACCCATCGCACCATTTGCCAAAAGATTTGGGAATGAAGCAGGAAGAACCACAGGTTCCAAATCTTCGCCCGAATAAGTTTCACGGAAATTTACGCAATCCTCATCAATGCCTTCAAGCAGCATTGAGCCTGTATTGGTAAGCCTTGCCTCAGTGTAGCGATAGGCGGCGGCACTATCGCCATCAATATTACCAAAATTCCCCTGCCCATCGACAAGTGGGTAACGAACCGAAAAATCCTGCGCAAGGCGAACCATTGTGTCGTAAATCGCGCTATCGCCATGCGGGTGGAATTTACCCATAACATCGCCCACGATTTTTGCGCATTTTTTAAAACGGGCGCTTGAATCAAGGCCTAATTCACCCATTGCATGAATAATGCGGCGTTGCACAGGCTTAAGGCCATCGCGCACATCGGGTAATGCACGGCTTGTGATGGTTGATAATGCATAAACCAAATATCGGCTTTCAAGCGCGCGATCAAAAGGTTCATCAATAATTTTTTCGTTTTCGTCGTCGATAGTTTTTGTCATTTTAATTTAGAATATCCGAATCAGTTCGGATAATAACGATTTTAGGGCGTTTGGCGATTGAACTAATGCAATTACCCACAGGCTTTGACCTTTAAACTAAGGGATTTAGCATTATTCTTGCGAATATATATTCGGCCTTGCAATTTCCATCCATTTATCAGGGCTTTTTATTTCTTCCCAACCAAATTGTTTATAAAGCCCATGCGCATCACCCGTAAGCAATATCCAACGCCTTAAACCTTG
>JAPUEP010000105.1 GCA_027492515.1 Hyphomonadaceae bacterium | reverse complement strand
TGCCATAAGCCCAGTTGCGGCAACACAAATGACGCAAGAGCTTATGCCACCACAATTTTTGGAAATGTTAAAGCCTGAATTTGTTTCCCCTGCTGTTGCTTATTTATGTAGTGATGAAGCGCCAAATGGTGTTATTTTAAGTGCAGGTGCGGGGACATTCGCAATGGCAAAAATCATTGAAACCAAGGGGATTAATTTCAAAGGCGATGAAATAAGCGCCGAAAATATCGCCGCAAATTTTGCAAAAATCGCCGATGAAACTGGTGCACAGGCATATATTGAGGGTAATAATCAAACCCAAAATTTCTTGCAAAAAGCAATTTCTTGATTAGTTTCTTTTGCTAAATATTGAACGCAATTTTGCAATATATTCACTCATTTGGTGGTCAAGAATAAGTGGGTTTTTGCTTCCAAGCCAAAAGGTAACCAGCCCAAAAATTTGACGCGCAATTTCAATAATGTTTGAAGTTGTGCGCCTTTGCGGTCTGTTACCTAATTTTGTAAGAATACGTGCATCACCTGATTGCTGATACCCGCCCCACATTGCCCATGGAATAGTTGGAACCAAATCCCAGCCATTAACAATGCGATAATGTGGGCATTTAACGAATTCATCAAATTTATCATTTCCAACGCGCGGGCAACCAAAAGTGTAGCAGGCGGCAAGATTATCAAGTTTCAAAGTTGCACTGGCAATCTGTGCCAATGCGCCGCCCAATGAATGCCCCGCCGTATAAAGGCCAATTTTATCACCAATCAAAGTATCGACATCATTTTTTAATTCATCGGCAAAATTTTGATATGTTTCCCAAAACCCAGAATGAATTTTGATATTTCCAATATCACTTTCAACATCGACAAGTTCGAAATTAAAATTGGTTTTCCAATCATTTAATGTAACTGAACCGCGAAATACCAAAAATGCAAAATCGTCCGATTTGGCAAGATAGCCTTTAACTGAACCAATTTCATAGGTTTTTAAAATTTTAAAGCCACCAATTTTGATAATTTTGGCGATTTGTTCAAAATCATATTTATATAAATGATATGAAACCTTTGCCATCAATAGTGCGCTTCTATCCGAATATGCGGCGCGCCATGTTGGTATATTTTTGCCTTCATCGGCATCAATTTCGTAGAATTCACCCATAATATTGCCTGTTATTATGCAAAACTATCAATTGCTTTTTGCGCAACTTCAACAGAACGTGCCCAAACCTTTTCGTTCCATTCACTAGATTGCGGGTAAAATGCATCACGCGATAATTGTGTTAGCTTTTTTCCAATTTCACTTTCTTTATCACCATAAGTATGAAGCCATGATGTTCCTTGTGTCGATTTAAAAACACTTAAAGGGTCAATAGTTCCAAATTCAATTGCAATAAAGGCGGGCGAAAGTTTTGATAATAATTTAGTTAGCCCGCTATCAAGTGTTCCGCTTAAATCCGCTGAAACCGATGCTTCGGTTTTGGTGCTTACAACTTCATCGCCCCAAATTGCATGAAGTCGTTTATATTCATTGCTATTTGGTGCGCAATCACAAAGGATTTCACCTTTCCCAAATGGTCCAAGGCCAGTATGCATATCAATAATTACAATTTTTTCGAGGTCTTGAGTTATTTCATTGACCAATTTTTTTATTGTAATATTCGACCATGACGGGCCATTTCCGCCATAATAAACCCCTTTTGGATGATTATATTGCCCCGCAGTTAATGCCGCCTGTAATTTTGGAAAGCCATTTTTTTGCGCATATTCCATCAATTTCATCATCGCAAGATTTACATTTTCCTCGCTATAATCTGTTGGTAATGCCCATTGTGCAAGTTCATCATAATCAGGGTTTTTGGGTGGGTTATTCCAATCTTCAAGGTAATTTCGGTTTAAATCGATATTATCTTCGTTAAAGCGTGTATCCCAAGCAAAACCATAAGCATTATGTGCGTGTATGAATGCAATCTTGTGGGTTTTTGCCCATTCATTGGCAAGACCTGATTTTAAAAGGCCATATTGAAAACCTGAACCACAATAACCCTCTGGCCCATGTGTGCCGCTTATTATCAAAAGCATTTGTTTTGCTTCTTTTGGGCCTTTGATTGCGCAATCCATGAAAATGTCGCGGTTTTGTGGGCCTTTTACTTTTGGATGCAGCACGCTTTTTATTTCAAAATTATTTTCTGTGCACGCGTTTAAAAATTTTTCACGTGCTTCAAAATAATCTTTTGAAAAATATTCATCAACCATATTAACCCCACAATTGCTCTTTTGGCGGTTGTATTATTCCATTATGTATTTCAAGGCCAAATTCACGATCCTTTGCCATGAAAAGTGGGCCATCTAAATCAACCCAATCCACCAAATTTGCCAAAATTACGGCAGGTGCGGTAACAAGACTTGTGCCAACCATACATCCCATCATGGTTTTTTGCCCTGCCTTCTTCGCGGCTTTAATTGCCGCCAAAGCCTCGGTAAAGCCGCCAGTTTTATCAAGTTTTACATTTACTGCATCATATTGTTGAACGG
>JAPUEP010000104.1 GCA_027492515.1 Hyphomonadaceae bacterium | reverse complement strand
TTTGGGCTGGATTGGGCTTTCACACAAAGTGAACCAATTACCTGAAACGCTTTCTGGCGGCGAACAACAAAGGGTTGCGATTGCGCGCGCCGTTATTTGTAAACCGCGCCTTTTAATCGCCGACGAGCCAACAGGAAACGTTGACCCGCAAATGGGTGATTTATTGATTGATTTGATTATGAAACTTAATCAATATCGCGGTTCAACAATTGTTATTGCAACCCATGATCATGAAATGGTTAAACGCGCAGGGCGCCCAGTTTTGGCAATCGAAGCGGGAAAACTTACCCAATATGAAACCCCGCCAACCCATTTAAGGTTTTTTGGAAGGGATAAAGCTTAATGCGGTTTTATTTTTCCAAATTTTTTAAACATCCATTTTTTCAATATTTTTCCAAATTGCTTGGCCTGAATGAGGTTGCACTTTTACCAACTGATGGAAAGCAAGCGCGCCCACTTACAATTGTGGTTTCAATAATGTGTGCACTTGGTTGTTTGGCGGCTTTAAGTGCAAGAATTGGTTTTCGCGCCGCCGATGCATGGACTTCTGAATTAAAAAGCGCGCTTACAATCTTAGTCGAAGCGCCAAAGGATGAAGCCAATATTTTACGCGCCGTTCAAATAACCCAACAAACCAAGGGCGTAAAAAGCGCAAATTCCATGAGCCGTGAAAAGGCCAAAGAGCTTTTGAAAAATTATGGCGCCAATATTGGCTCCCTACTTGATGAATTGCCATTGCCAAACCTTATTGAGGTTGGCCTTGATGCAAGTTCAAAAGACACCGCAAAAGAATTATACGCAAACCTTAGTGCGCAGGGTTTTAAAGTTGAGGTTGATGACCATAGTCGTTATTCAGGGGAGATTGTAAAAACCTCGGCAGTATTGCGCGGCGCAGCGCTTTTGGCGCTTTTGGCATTGATGATTGCATCAGTTGCCTCAATTGCATTTGCGGCACGTGCGGCATTGGAAACCCAAAGTGAATGTGTGCAAATCCTACATTTAATCGGTGCAGAAGATGAATTTGTAATTCACGAAGTACAGGCGCGCTTTACCCGCCTTGGCCTTATTGCTGGCGCTTATGGGGCAATTGGGGCGGCGGCATTGGTTATTATTGCCAATCTTGTGATGCAAATGGGTGCAAGTGACCTTACATCTGGTACAAAATTATTGCGTTGGTGGGACTTTTGGATTTTGCTTGTCGCGCCATTCATAAGCGCAATCGCAAGTGCATTGGCGGCACGCATTGCGGCGCGTGATACTTTAAAAGAGTTGGTTTGATGAAAATCAGCATTGCGACAATTTTTTCAAGAATCTTCTTTATAACAGGTCTTTTAAGCGCCACATATTTAATTGGTGGCTTTTTCAAATTTGCCGATATTGTTATAAATTCCCCGAAACCTGATGAAACCCTTTATGCCGATGCCATTGTTTCATTAACGGGTGGGTCACGCCAAAGACTTACAGAAGGTGTTAAACTTCTTGAACTTGAACATGGAAAGCGGCTTTTGATTTCTGGTGTTTATAAAAATGCAACCCAAGAAGAAATTCGTATTGTAACGGGCGGATCCAAAGAATTATTTGATTGCTGCATTGATTTAGGGCGCGTTGCAACCGACACAATTGGCAATGCCGAGGAAGTGCGCGAATGGGTTGAAAAAAACAAATTCAAAAGCATCATTCTTATCACCGATAATTATCACATGCCCCGCAGTGTGCTTGAAATAAAAAATGCACATCCGGACCTTATTATCAAGCAATATAGCGTAAAGGCGGGTTCATATATTGCAAAAAAATGGTGGGAAGATGAAATTGAATTTAAAGGGCTTTTGAACGAATATTCAAAATATGTGGCGGCGCAATTAAGATTAATGCTTAAATTTAACCCAAAAAATGATATAAATAAAACTAATGGTGAAAAATAATCATGAAAAAAATCAACCCAATAAATGCATTTTTGTTTAAAATTTGGTTTGCGGGCTGCGTATTATTCGTTGGCGGTTTTGGGGCGATTGGGGTTTTATTTAATCGCAATTTTGCAACCAAAGTTACAAATGCATGGGCGCGTTCATCACTTTGGGGTTTAAAACATATTGCGGGCGTAGAAATTGAATTACGCGGTAAAGAAAATTTGCCCTCGGGTGATTTTTTTATTGCGGGAAAACATCTTTCAACCCTTGATACGCTTGCGCCATTTACTTTTACTAATACGCCTGCCTTTGTTTTTAAAAAAGAATTATTCAAAATTCCAATTTTTGGTTGGTATTTAAAAACCGCCGGTATGATTGGAATTGATAGGGATGGCGGCATGGGCGCGCTTAAATCAATGGTTGCCGAGGCTAAAACCCGCCTTTCAGAAGGCCGCCCACCGCTAATATTCCCAGAAGGCACACGCCAAGATTTAGATGCTGCGCCCGATTATAAACCAGGGGTTGCGGCAATTTACGGCATGCTTGGAATACAATGTGTGCCTATGGCATTGACTACTGGTGTTTATTGGCCTGCCAAGGGTTTCCCAACCCATTCGGGCAAAGTGGTTT
>JAPUEP010000103.1 GCA_027492515.1 Hyphomonadaceae bacterium | reverse complement strand
GACCATGGCCCAGAATCGGCCCCACGCATCTCAAGATATGATTTAAGGCGAACCTCTGGGAATAATGTGGTTAAATGATCTTCCCAATCTTTTTGGGTTGGCAATTGGCCTTCAAAGCCTTTTAATTTGCCCGCCATGAAATCACGGAAAGATAGACCTGAAACATCGTGATATATGCCGTCGCGATAAACAAAATACATTGGCACATCAAGGGCATAATTGGCATAATCGGCAAAACCAAAATCCTTATTGAAAATGAATCTTGGAATACCTGTTCTATCTGGGTCAGTATCTGACCAAACATGGGCACGATATGATTGATAACCGTTTAAACGACCTTCAGCGAAGGGTGAATTTGCAAAAAGTGCGGTGGCAATTGGTTGCAATGCAAGTGATGCCTTAAATTTTTGCGCCATATCAATTTCAGATGAATAATCCAAATTAACCTGCACTGTGCACGAACGAAACATCATCTGACGCCCCAAACGCCCAACCTTTGCCATATAGGCTTTCATGATATTATAACGCCCTTTTGGCATCATTGGCACGTCTTCAAGCGCGGTTTTTGGCTGAAATCCAAGCCCCAAAAAACCAATATTTAATGGATCTGCCGCTGCACGAACTGCCTTCAAATGCGCGGCAATTTCTTTGCAAGTTTCGTGAATTGAATTTAATGGCGCGCCCGATAATTCAAATTGCCCACCTGGCTCCAGGGTTATTGATGCCATTCCATCTTTAAGGCCGATGATATTATCACCTTCCATAATTGGCGCCCAATTATTGCCCTTTTGCACACCTTCTAAAAGTGCGCGAATTCCGTTTTCGCCGCCATAAGGCACAGGTTCATTTGTGCCATGATAAAAGCCGAATTTTTCATGTTCGGTGCCGATACGCCAATCTTTCTTGGGCTTCATACCTTTTTGAAAGGTATGTAAAAGATCGTCAAATTTTTCGATGATTGGGGAATTTTTATCGGCCATTTTTATCTTTCAGAACTTCTTATCCATATTGTTCGATTTTATCGAAATAAGCAATATATTTTTTATTTCAAGTGGCAATTACTTCCAATCACCCCAAAAACTTTGCAAAAGTGCAAGGCCAGTAATTACCGCAGTATCTGCGCGCAATATTCTGCTCCCCAGTGAAATTGGGCAAACTTTCTTATTGGTAAGTAATTTATTCCTCTCGCCCTCACTAAACCCACCTTCTGGGCCAATTAATAATGCGATTGATTTGTCATTTTGTGACACTGCATTTTTTATGAAATTACCACCGCCCGCTTCATCGGCAAAGAAGATTTTATCGCCTTCAAATGCATTTATCGCATCCATGAGGTTTTTTTCAGGATAAAAATTTGGAATTGTAAGGCTTTCACATTGTTCTACCGCCTCGATAGCATTTAGGCGATATTTTTCGATATTGGGTTTTCGAACAATTGTACGCTCACTAATGATTGGAAAAATATTTTTAATTCCAATTTCGGTGGCTTTTTCAATTATATTATCGTTGCGATGCCCTTTTATTGGCGCAAAGAAAAGCGTTATATTTGGCAAATCATCTTGGGCGCGTGTTTGTTTTATACATTCGATTGTAACGCTTTTTTTGGAAACTTGGGTGATTTTTGCGTCAAATTCACCATTTTTCCCATCAAAAACGCATATTTCATCGCCAATATCCTTGCGCATTACATTGGCAATATAATGGCTTTGTTCTTTCGAAAGATTGATTTCTTGGTCAATTACCAATTCTGTATCAATAAATAATCTTGGTTTATCGCGCATAATTGCCATTTGGCACAAAAATTACAGAAATTGAAGTGACTTTTGCCTTTTCTTTTATTATGGCAGGCAAATGTTTATGCTTGATGCCAATGGCCTTAAAGGCCCTATCGAAGAAGCGGCCCAAATTTTGGAGAATTTGGGTGGTTTTGGTGCAATTGCTTGGTTTGAAACCGAGCGTCGTCAATTTCGCCTTGAAGCATATGGTGAAGATGAAGATGTGATGCAATCGGGTATTGCCGCACTTGCATTAATGATGCCAGAGCTTGCAACAAAATATGCGCTTTTACCGCAAAGCGATTGGATAAAAATGTCATTAGAAGGCCTGCCACCGGTTGATGCAGGTCGTTTTCGCATTCTTGGAAGCCATGACAAATCAAAAACTCGCAAAGGTAAAAGCGAAATTGTTATTGACGCGGGCGAAGCTTTTGGCACGGGGCATCATGGAACAACGCGCGGCTGCCTTTTGGCTTTAGAAAGATTGATGCGCCACAATAAACGCCCAAGAACTGTGCTTGATGTCGGTACTGGTTCAGGCGTTTTGGCAATTGCGGCGGCAAAAATGGGCGCAAAATGCATTGGTACAGAAATTGATGCACGCGCCGCAGAAGTTGCACGCGAAAACTTAATAGTCAATAAAGTTGCACCAAATGTAAAAATCTATGTTGCCAATGGCATTCGCAAAGCCACAATCCGCAAAGATGCAGGCTTTGAATTGGTTTTTGCCAATATTCTTATGAAACCTTTGATAAAATTATCACGCGATTTAAGCCAATCAGTGGCAT
>JAPUEP010000102.1 GCA_027492515.1 Hyphomonadaceae bacterium | reverse complement strand
TTTTTTGGCGAATTTAAATCTTATTTACGATATTTGGGTTGAATGAAAAACCAAAAACCAAAGAAACCATTCAAATCCGCCCCTTCTTCTAACCGTGATAATGCGAATTCAAAGCCATGGGAAAAAGCGGCGCGCTCTAATAAAAAACCTATTAATAGAATTAATGCCGATGCTAATGGGCTTTGGTTTTGGGGCATTCATGCGGTTGAGGCTGCAATTAAAAATCCGAATCGTGAAGTTTTGGAAATCATGGCAACTAAAAATGCCGCAAGCCATCTTCCGCCAAATACAAAAAGCAAAATTGTTGACCCCGAAGATTTAACCGACTTTTTGCCACAAGGAGCAGTTCACCAAGGGATTGCGGCGCGCCTTAAACCCCTTCCCGACCCTGATTATGACAAAGCACTTGAAGGCGGCAAATTTGTTTTCATCCTTGACCAATTAACTGACCCGCAAAATATCGGCTCAATCTTTAGAACAGCGGCTGCATTTGGTGCGGCGGCAGTTATACAACAAGATAGAAAAGCCCCACCAATCACTGGCGCACTTGCAAAAGCGGCACAAGGCGGCGTTGAAATTGTTGCTGATTTGCGTGTTGTAAACATCTCACAGACGATTGTGGATTTATGTGAACAAGGATGGTGCGCAATTGGGCTTGATATGGCCGAAAATTCACCAAGCCTTGCAAAGGCCATAGAAGGTGAAAAACGCCCAATAGCAATCGTATTGGGCGCTGAAGGCAAAGGTTTAAGGCAATTAGTTTCTGAACGTTGCGATTGTATTGCACATATTCCAATGCCTGGAGAAATGGAAAGCCTTAATGTCTCAAATGCTGCGGCGATTGCCGCTTATGAGGTTTGTAGATCTATTTAGGCTTATTATATTCAAGCTGGATACGCACCAAATCACTTGTCGGTGTATTATAGCGCGCTTTAATTTTGTCTAACACATTATCGAATGGTGATTGGTTGTAATTATTATCAATTTCAACCTTCACGCCATTTTTCTTATTATCACAGACAATTTGCATTCCGTTTTTAGTTTTCAAAATGTCGTTTTTACAATGCAAATAGAATTTAGATTTATAAGTGCGTGACCATGCATCTGCATTAATCGCCAATGGAATTTCATCAAATCCATCATCTAACTCGCTATAGATTGTTTCATGTGTCCAAAATGAAAGCGCATTTTTAATAATTGGGCCATAGAAGCTTTTATCAAATTTGAATTGTGATGTGTCATGCCTATCAGACCAATCCGCAACGGAATATTTGTCTGCAATTGATTTTGTTAATTCGGCTCCGCCAAACACTTCAACCAAAGCCAATGAAATTGGCATGGATGCACTTACACCCGATGTTGTGACATAATTTTTACCGCCAACATATCTTATATTATCATTCCAAATTATTTGCTTATATTTTGCACTTATTTTGGGTTTTGCGTACCAATGTGTTGTTGCAAAACTATTGTTTGGAATATTAGTTTGAGCCAATACCCACGCGCCTTCACAGATTGAAACTGAAAAAGCGCCCTTGCGTGATTGGCGCATTACAAAATCACTCATAATTTTTGAATCTTTATTGTGAATTGCAGGGATTATGACAATATCTGCGCCCTCTGGATGCTCTGCTTCAAATTGTTCAAAGCTGATATCTGGAATAATTTTTAATGACGGCATCATAGTAATTGCAGTGCTTTTTGGCGCTGCAATCTTTACATCAAACAGGTTCGAAGATTTTAATATTCCATAAGGTATCATAAGATCTGTTGTCTCCGTACCTTTATTATCGCCTATTATTAATACAAAAGGCTTGTCATGCTTTTTATGATTTAATGTTAGAATTTGTTCCGCACTCAGATTGTTTTGCGTTGGCAAAACTTCCTGACATTTTAAATCAGTTGCAAAAATTACTGATAATGCTGTCATTGCACAGATAATTTTATTTTTGGTTTTCATAATGTGTCCTTAAATTTAAAGACAGTTTACAACTCAAACACTTTGGCTTAAATGACATTAACATTGCAATTTAAGCCAAAAGGGAAAAGATTTGAAAATATCCTTCATAGCTTTCAACGGTGTACAATCATTGGATATTTTTGGTCCAATGGAAGTTTTCGCATTGGCAAATGAATTTTCAGGAAAAAAATTTTACGAAACATCACTTTATACAATTGGCTCACAAAGAATAAAAACCAATTCTGGAATTGATATTATTTGCAATGATGTAAATGATATGCCGAAATCAGATATAATAATTTTTTGTGGTGGCGATGAAAAAACCTTAATCCAATTATCACAAGAACAGGGCATAAAAAATAAATTAATTGAGAAAACTCAATCAGCTAAAAATATATGTAGCATTTGCACTGGCGCATTCGTGCTTGCTTATCTTGGATTTTTAGAAAATAAAAAAGCAACAACGCACTGGCGGCATAGTGTAAAATTTCGTCAATTATGGCCTAATGTTGATTTAATTGAAAATGAAATTTTCGTTCAAGACGATAATATTTATACTTCTGCAGGTGTAAGCTGTGGAATAGATTTATGCTTACATTTGGTTGAAAATGAC
>JAPUEP010000101.1 GCA_027492515.1 Hyphomonadaceae bacterium | reverse complement strand
TTAATTCAACAGAAAGCGGTTAAGTGCATTAATTCGCGGACCCATTTGCGCAGCAAGGCTATAAAGGTTCGCCATTTTTTTGCGTCCCTCAATGCTAAGTTGTTTAAGTTTAGTCCGATCATTTGCATATTCGACAATTAAAGCCGCAATTTCTTCAGGGTTGCGACCAATTATTTCAACTTCCTTGTTTGGTTCCAAAATCGTTGTCCCATCGGGCAATTTATTGGAATTCAAAGGATCGGAAATAAACATTGCCACGCCATAGGCACATGCCTCTACGCAGGTTGTAGTAGGGAAACCATCAAAAGAGCCAGATGAATTAAGCTGCATGCCTGAAATGTTTGGACTTAAAATAATATCCATATCCATATAGAAATCTTTGAAGAAATCCGGTTTCTGGATGCCGTAGAATTTGATATTTTGCAGATCGCCAATATCAATTACGTCTTTATCATAGCCGCCAACAACATGAATATTTATGCGTTTATCGGAATTTAGAATTCTTGCAACTTCGACAAGTACGTCATAGCCCTTCTCAACACCCTTTGCGCTGTATTTTTGCGCCACGAAGCAAATGTTCAATTTGCCTTCATCGAGGGTACGTGCCGAAATATTAGGGGCGCCTGAAAGGAATATTGGAACCACGCCACCAAAAACATGCACTATGTTACTAGGTTCAATTAAGTTCGAATTGATCAGATAATTGTAAGTGAAAGATTGGGTGGAAACAACGTATTTGCAGCGCTTATCATTCAATATGCGTTCTAATTTGTCGTCAGAAGGTCTGTAATAAGGGTTAAAACCACCGCCAGGGTAAAGTGTGAAGCCGAATTTTTCAACGTCAAACGCCAACCGATCTTGAAGAATCGCGGCGTTGTTTAGAAATACGCAATATGCTGCGCGGTATTTATTCATTAGGCGTGAATCAAATTGGCTTAAATTCGATTTATCAAGGCCAATGGAATTTGCATATTTTTCTAATAAATTAGCGAAATCACTTTTGCCGCCATATGAACGAACATCCCAATTACATGATACAAGACGGGTATTCTTAAGATCCCTAAAAATGGAATCAAATTCACCGAATCTAAAGCTTGAGATAGGGTCAGGGAAACTGGTTTCATAGACAAGCAGGTCCTTTGCTACTTCGCCGGATTTTATTGGCGAAGCGGTAAATGAACTTTCATATTCGTCCATCCATAGTTTTGCTTTTTTGATATGTTCTGCTTCACCATCAATTTCAGCAGCTCGGTCGAAAAATTTCTTGGCCGCTAATAATTTGCCCATGCGGCGATAGGCAATACCAATATAATAATATATATTTGCATTGTCGCCGAAAATTCGAATTATTGTCAAATAGGCATTAATTGCGAATTCACTTTTGCATTCTTCATCCAAAAGATAACAAGCGCCCATAAGGGTTTGATAACGGGCAGGAACGGAGACTGTTTCCATGCCGCGAACAAACACTGATTCAAATTGCCCATTGTAGAGGTCGCAAGCCAAAAGCAAATTATCAACAATATGATTATCGGTATATTGCCCCCTAAGGTTCAATAATTTTTCCTTTTGATTGGTCGCACCTAGGTCAATCGGCATTCGCCCTTCGTAAATGCCGTGGTTAAGGTAGTGTTCAAGTGGGTCAACGCCTGCCTTCGCAATATCTTCATTCTTGCTCTCGTAATAATCAATATTAAAGGCGACAGAGGTAGGAATTTTTTCATGGCGTCCTATGAAATTGTGATAGGCAAGCAATTGCCCGCCACTTAACCCTGACGCTGGTATCTGCGAGGAGTAAAATTCTAAGTCAAAAATAAGGTTAGGGTTGCTTTTTATTGCTTCTGCGCCCTTTAGGTAAGCGCGAAGATTGTCATCTTCTGAACCGGCTGTGTCACCCTCGATTTCGCGCAATAATTCTGGCGTTATTAATCTCTTGAAGCTTGCAAGATCTTTAGTATTGTCAATCTCGCAAACTAGGCATTGTAATGTAATTTGATTGATTGCTTTTTCTAAATCAGCAATTTCAATTTCAAAATCCCAATGGTATGGCGCAACTGACGCTTTGCGATCGGTTCGCCCTTGAACGTATAATGCTTTTGCGCCCCCAGCTTCGACATAACTTGAATAACCATTAAAATTAAAGCCAGAATAATCGTGAATCAAGCCAATAACAGGGGTATTTGGCTCGCAAAATAGCGCATTGGATAAGGCTGAGCAACAAGGGCCGATTACAATTGACGCGTTTTTGAACAACTCAACTTGCTCGATGAATGTCAATTCTTCTGGGGCAATTGTTTCGAAGCCCCTTTCTTTGAGGAATTCAATTATTTCTGCTTCGTTTTTGATAATGCGGGAGCCAAAATTTTTGCGCGTGATGAAAATACGACGTTTGCGCCTTCCTAGGAAGCCTTGCTTTTCTTCAATCCTATTAAGAATCTTTGCTCTTAAATCCGAGAATACTTTCCTTGGCCAAATAGTATCATGCTCATTTTCGCCGGGTTTGATATCGAATGGAAAATAATTTGGAGTTGCACCAAAATACAAACCATCAAATTGATATTGAACGCCTGCCTGCAGTTTGATAATTTCGCGATTATGACCATTGAATAATTTAATAGTTTCTAAAATGGTTTT
>JAPUEP010000100.1 GCA_027492515.1 Hyphomonadaceae bacterium | reverse complement strand
CTTTTTCCAAAAGCCATCGCGCATTATTTTACAAAAAGCCCCATCATTTCAACATGGGTTGAAAAACGAAATTGATCAAAACCTTTGACTTCTTTCAATTTATATCCTGCATCAATAAGGATTTTGGCATCGCGCGCGAATGAATTGGCTTCGCATGAAATATAGATGATTTTTGGAATTTTGGTGCGTGTTAATTGTTTTACCTGTGCCTCTGCACCTGCGCGGGCGGGGTCAAGAACAACTAAATCAACATTTTTTAATTCAAGTGGCGAAACAGGAACGCGGAATAAATCGCGCGAAAAACCCTGTAATGTGCGACCACCCGCCATTGCCTTGGCGGCTTTGTTCAATGCGGCAATTGATGGTTGATAAATTTCATAGGCATTGGTTTGCGCAATCTCTTTCAAACGGATTGAGAATGTGCCAATTCCTGCGAATAAATCGACCGCACGCTTTACGCCCTTTGACCATTTCAAAAGCGTGTCACCAATTAAATCTTCGCAGGTTTGGGTGGCTTGCAAAAATGCGCCCGCAGGTAGTTCAACATTTGCCGCTCCAATTTTCACAAATGGATGGGAACTAAAATATGCATCCTCACCATCAATTGTAAGGCGTGCAATTCCCGCACTTTCACAGGCGCGTGCCAAATTTTCCAATTCACCACGATTAAACTTTGAAATTACCTTAAGACCAGTAATTTCAACATCAATACCATTGGCGCAATCAGTAACCAAAACCCCCAATTCTTCATTCCCTTGGGTTAAAGAGCGCACAAGTTCGCGGATTCTTGGAATATAGTTTGAAAGATTATTGGTAAGTATTGGGCAGGCATCAATGTCGATAATTTCATGGCTTCGCGCGCCAACAAAGCCAAATTGCAATTCGCCTTTTATGCGTTTTGCGCTAAATTTTGCGCGGCGGCGCCCGCTTTCATGTGCGGCATCAACTTTAATATCGTCAATATTAATGCCCGTGCGTGAAAGTGCGCCTTTAATTTGTTCACCCTTCCACTCAAGGACTTTATCTTCTTGCCAATGTTGCAATGAACAACCACCGCAAATTTTATATTTCGGGCAAATGGGTGCGATGCGCTCATCTGATAGATTTATGATTTCATTGGCAATGCCACGATTTCCCGAAACTTCGGCATCAATCTCTTCACCCGCCAAAGTATAGGGGATATAAATGATAGCATCATTATCAAAGGCAATTCCATCACCCTCGTGGCCAATTCTGTCGATTTTTAAGCGCATTTTTCCAATTTTCAAATTATTCGATGAAGCAATTCTTCGCCCTTTAAATAGCGCAAAATGTTATCAAATGTTATCATTAAAGCAGTTTCACGCGCCGCGCGGGTTTTTCCCGAAAAATGCGGTGTGATAACAACATTACTTATGTTCGCCCATTTAGAGCCATCGGTCGGTTCAGGGTCAAAAACATCAAGGCAACCACCAAGAATATCACGATCCCTTAAAGCTTTTACCAAATCATCTTCAACAATAATCGCACCGCGCGCGATGTTGACGATTACGCCATCTTTGCCAAGGGCGTGTAAAATTGTTTTATCCACTGAATAACGGGTTTCATCATTAAGGGCACAGGCAACCATTAAAATATCGCATTTTTGCGCAAGTTCTAATAGGGTTGGAACATATTCAAATTTGATTTCAGGCTTTGGCCTTGGTCCATGCCATGAAATTTCAAGACCAAATGGAACGGAACGTTCGGCAATCGCCTGCCCGATTGCGCCCATGCCATAAATCCCAAGTTTGCGCCCCCTAAGGCGAAATGATGGAATTAGTTTTTCGGCTTTTTTCCATTCATTATTACGAACCAGCCTATCAGCTTCGCCAATATTTCTTTCACCCGCAATCAAAAGACCCATTGCCAAATCCGCCACATCATCGGTATTTATGTTTGGCGTATTGGCAAGCATTATGCCCCTTTGACGAACCATATCAAGATTTAGGGCATCATAACCCACCGCCGAAACAAAAATCACACGCAAATTTGGCAATAAATCATAATATTTATCATCCAAATATTCGCCGCCATTGGCAATTATGATTTGAAAATCATCAAGCGCATAATTTTGCGGATTTTCCAAAACTTCCCAGCCGAAAAAGGTGGGCGCGATTTCTTCAAATCGCGCCTTGTCATTTTCATGAAATCTATGTGCAAGAATTATCATGTACCAATTGCCCTATCCGAAACATACGGATTATTTGCACGCTCTATACCAAAAGTGGACATTGCGCCATGCCCCGGAACAAATTGAATATCAGCGCCATAAGGCCAAAGCTTTTGCGTGATTGAATTTATCAAATCTTGGTGATTGCCTTTTGGAAAATCGGTACGCCCAATTGAACCTTGGAACAATAAATCACCAACAAAGGCAAGTTTAAATTCACGGTTTATAAAGGCAACATGCCCCGGCGTATGCCCAGGGCAATGAACAACTTCAAATTCAAAAGTGCCAAGTTTTACTTTATCGCCATCCTTAAGCCAAATATCGGGAACGCAATCTTCACCCATATTTTTATAGCCATATTTTTCCCAAGAAGCGCGAATTTGATCAAGCCAGAACCTATCATCTTCGTGCGGCCCAATAATTTTAACCCCAAGTTTGCGTGCAACTTC
>JAPUEP010000099.1 GCA_027492515.1 Hyphomonadaceae bacterium | reverse complement strand
ACCTATTTTGTTTGAACATATTGAGCCATTTTAGTTCTCAAAAGTGATTCTTGAAACTGCTTTCTCAAATGTGGCATAATAGCATGAGATTTGAGAGGTGCTAGAAATGCGGGAATTAGATTTTATTTATAACAATTATAAATACACAATTAGAGCTATCAATTTGAATGGTGGAGAGTGGACAGTTAAATTATTTTTGGATTCAGATCCAATTGAAGGATTTTTCGTCTCATTCTCAGATGAAGTATATAGAGATGCTAAAAATAATCTTCCTTATGAGGATTTTATAGAATTTGCTATGAAGCATATAAAAGAAGCCTTCATATCGTCGCAGGCTTCATAAAATGCTTATTGGATATGCGCGGGTTTCAACTCAAGATCAAAATTTAGATTTGCAGATTGATGCACTTAAGGCCGCAGGGTGCGAGAAGATTTTCATTGAAAAGGCTTCAGGCGCACAGCGTGACCGGCCAGAACTTCAGGCGGCAATTGAATATGCCCGTAGTGGCGATACTTTGGTTGTTTGGAAGCTAGATCGTTTAGCTCGTTCAATAAAGCAATTAATTGAAACCATAGAAGGCCTAGGAGGGCGCTCCATAGGTTTTAGGTCGCTTACTGAGGCAATAGATACAACAACGGCTGGAGGTCGCCTTATTTTTCATATTTTTGGTGCTTTGGCCGAATTTGAGCGGGCCATTATAAAAGAACGCACCCGCGCTGGCCTTGATGCAGCAAAAGCCAGGGGCAGAGTAGGGGGGAGGCCGCCTAAGTTGTCAGAAGAAGATATTAAGGCCGCAAAAGCACTGTTGGCCGATGATGGTATCACCGCCGCTGAAGCTGCAAAACGAATAGGTGTTTCGCTTGCGACCTTATACCGATATTTACCAAAGGCTAAACTATCTCATTGAAGCGGTTATGATCTTGCTATCTTTTTATATTTTGCAAATTCATGCTTTAGTTCTTTTAGTAACGGCTCGATAGTCTTATATAACAGGGCATTTTCATCCCGATTTTCATCTTCAAGGCTTTTTGCTAAGCTTGAAGAGGCTGCTATAAAATTCACTAATTGCGATCCAATAACTCGTTCGTGGTGAGAAATTCTATTTCTAACAATATATATATCTTCAAGCCAAGCTGCTACAGCTTTTCTTTGTATGCTTATATCAGGAAACAGATATTTAAGTTTTGGCTTCCATAGATGGTTCTCAAATTGAGAAGAATATAAGGTTTTCCAAAACCTAAGCGTCAAGTTTGCAATGATTTGTGCATTAGGTATATTTATATATTTTTGACGTTCTTTCCCTCTGTGAAAACTATCTGTACCCGCAGGAACGCCATTAGGATATGCTAAATTATCTAAAAGCATCTTGTCAGGATTTGTTAGCTTTGCATATGCTGCCCTTTGTGCTTGCCTTTTTGCTCTGACTACCTGTGAAGCCATTTCACTTCTCCAAGCTTGTTCATATTGCGTGCCAGCTAAGTTATTAGGGATATTTAGAATCCAATCAGTGATACCAAAGTGTTCATTTAAGGCTGCTGTTGTTGCGTTCCTCAATGCAATTTCAATAATTGCAGTTATTGGCATTATTCGCGACGACACTATAATTGCTTGATTGTGTAGTGCTATTGCTTTCGTTAAATTTGTTGGATTGTAAGCGGCAGATCTCTCTGGTGAAAGCCACTTCTCAAAAAGCAATAATTCTTCATTTGTGTTCGGTTCATACATTTCTATTGACATTTTCTTTATTTTCCACTACATTCCCAAATGCAACGCTTAAAATGTTGGCTGGGTTCGTCCCGAACATCTAGCGCTTTATGGAGTGCGTCTTGGTTTCGACCTTGGCGCACTTTCTATTTTAAGGCTTGCTTTTCAGCTAGCTTTTGCTTTTCGTGATATTCATTAAGAGCTTCTATCTCACCGTATGCACCGACTTCCATCAGCCTATCTATAAAACGTGAATACAGATGAGTTTGCACCAGCCCATCTTTATTCATTTGTTCAAGCGCTGCATTTGGATTGGTCAGCAAAACATAATGAAATTCACCTGTGGAACCTGGCTTAGTTAATATCATATTTAGTTCTTTAAGTTTTTTCATGCGTTTACGCCAAGTATCAACGGCGCGCTCACCTGAAAATCCAGCTTCTGCTGCAAAAGTAGATGGGTTTTCGATTGTTATAAATGGATTATCAGGTGAACGAACCCATAAACAAAACAGCGTGTGCCCTGCTGGTTGACCTTTTGATTGTGCATCAATAGCCTGCATCACTATTGGAAGCGTTCTCGGCAATGTCGTGAAGCCATCATTTGTTTTTCTATGCCAAGTAAGTTCATTTGGAAAATTCGGAAAATGAAGATCCATTTGGTGTTTAGATCTTTCAGCCATTTTCATGCGTTTAGCTGTAGCTTGGCGTCCGTTTGCCATGTTATGCTCCTTTTAATCGGTTTACCCTTTTACATTGATGGAATTTATTTATAATAGCAATGAGAGAGTTGGCTCTCTATATAACGCAATTAATGTTGTTAAATTCGCTATATAAGAAAGTGTATTAAGAAAATAATGCGAAATCTACCCATGTTAATTGCGCGATATAAATCATAAAAATACATTTAATGGTGTAAAAACAATCTGTTATGTTTCATTACTGTGCTCCGCGGTAATCCTGTGCTTCG
>JAPUEP010000098.1 GCA_027492515.1 Hyphomonadaceae bacterium | reverse complement strand
CAAGGATAAATAGGGCACGCCAGGTCGCAGAAACACATATCACCCGAGCACCCGTCAAGGCTTAAATTGGTGGGTTGGTGGTTGCCAAAGCACCCCTCTTCCAATTCAAACCGCAACCGCATGTGTTGGGGATCCAAATGAAATTACTTGGAATAATAATGGTGGGGCATGGTGTTCATGGATTCCAAATAATGGATGGACGTCATACGGCCCTGTTTCTGGTCCAAATTTAACCTGCCCAATGCCAATGCTTGGCCTATCAGGTTCAAGACCACAGATTTTGGCAACAATTGATAGAATGTCGCCAGTTGTGGGCGCAACACATAATGATGTTGGCTTACGTTGGGGTTTAAGGGCATTATCACCACGCAACCAATGGGAACATTTCTTTGGAAACGTGGGGCATGCGCCGCGAAATTATGGCCCCGCCAACGGTAAAAAAGCAATTATCTTAATTACCGATGGTGAAAATTCTGAATCACGCGATTTCCCTGGATATTGGGGATGCTCTGACACAAATGTCCCTGGCTGCGCAGGTTCAGTTAATACGAGCACGCTTAATACAAGAATGCTTGATTGGTGCCGTGCAATTCGTGAAGATTATGAAATAGAGCTTTATACTGTTGCCGTAAACGTAAATAATGCCGGTGCATTAAGCTTATTAGAACAATGCGCAGGTTCAGCAGACCATGCATTCGCAGGTGACGCAAGCCAATTACGTGCCAGCCTTGATGCTATTTCATCGTCGATTTTCTCGCTACATATTAAAGAATAGAATTTGCAATTTCTTTTAATGTAGCGCGCAAAATCTCTAAATCACTTTGCGCTGAAAGGCGATGATCGCCGCTTTTAATAATATTAAGGCGTATATCATCGCTTGTGATTTTTTGCATTAAATCAATCGAACGCATAAAGGGAACATCTTCATCAAGCGCACCATGTAAAATGCGTACTGGCCCATTAAATTCAATTGGGCGCTTTAAAACTGAATTATTATTGCCATCTTCGATAAGTTCTTTGGTTACTTTATAGCCATTTTCATCATAAGGGCTTGGACGAAGCCAATAACCTTGCCGCTGAATTTGCTTTTTAATTTCTTCAGGGAATTTATTCCACATTAAATCTTGGGTAAAATCTGGCGCAGGGGCAATTAAAACCATTGCTTTTATTGCATCTTTGAAATGCTGTGCCAATTTGATTGAAATCCAACCACCCATTGATGAGCCAACTAAAATTATTTTTTTTAAATCATAGGCTTCAATCACTTTAATGGCATCATTAAACCACTGGCTAATTGTGCCGTCTTCAAATTCGCCATCTGACTTGCCATGTCCTGAATAATCAAAACGTAATGATGAAAAGCCAATTTCTTTTGCCGTTTGTTCCATCATCAAGGCTTTTGAACCATCCATGTCAGAATGATAACCGCAAAGCCAAACCAAACAAACATCACCCGATTTCACATAGATATTGGCTAATTTTTGATTCTTTTCGTTAAAAATATCTTTAGAAACAATCTTTTGCATCTTGGGGTTTAAAAGCCTTTCAACCGAAATAAATCTATCCTATAAAGCAATATGCCAAGAAAAATTTTGCAAATAATTCCTGAAATTGCCACTGGTGGTGCTGAACGTATAGTGTTCGAAACCGCAAAGGCAATCACCCAAAGCGGTGATGAATGTTTTGTTTTCACAAATGGCGGCAGAATGGAAAGCGCATTCAAGGAAATAGGTGCAAAATTAATTATTGGCGACGCCAAAACCAAAAATCCATTTAAAATTTTAAAAACTAATGTCGATTTTTTGGTTAAATTCATTAAAGAACAAGAAATTGATTTAATTCACGTTCATTCGCGTGCCCCCGCCATAAGCGCATATTTAGCGGCAAAAAAAACCAAAACCCCATTAATTTCAACCTATCACGGCATTTACCCCGCCAAAAATGCAATCAAAAGATATTATAATAGCTTTATGGCAAAGGCAGATTTGGTAATTGCAAATTCAAATTTCACAAAAGAACATTTGATAGAACAACATAAAACCAATAGGGATAAGGTTCGCCTTGTATATTGTGGTATTGATACTGATATCTTCAACCCAAAAAATATTAAAAAGAATGATGTTGAAAACATATTAAATTCATGGGGAATTAAAGATAAGAATTCAAAAAATATTCTTTTGCCAGCCCGCCTAACTTCATGGAAAGGGCAAAAAATCCTTATTGAAGCAGCAAGGATTTTGGCGCAAAAAAACATCAACCCCCAATATATTCTTGCCGGCGATTCCCAAGGGCGCATTGAATATGAAAATGAATTAAAACAATTGATTAGTGATGCAAAACTTGAAGAGAATATTCATTTAGTTGGTCATTGTTCAAATATTCCATTGGCAATGGCGGCGTGCGATATAATAATAACACCATCAACCAAGGAAGAGGCGTTTGGCCTTACTGCGGTTGAGGCACAGGCAATGGGTAAAATTACTATTGCTTCAAGGCTTGGCGCGTCGGTTGAAACAATTGATGATGGCAAAAGCGGGTTTTTATTCGCCCCAAAAGATGCCCATGATTTAGCTTTGAAAATAGAAGAAGCACTTAATCTTGATGAAAATAAACAAAAAGAAATGTGCAATTTTGGTATTTGGCGTGCAAACAATATTTTTGGTGCCAAAGTCTTGCATCAAGAGACTTTAAAAATCTATGATGAGGTTCTAAAGAAGAGCTAATGCAGCAAACAATTGTACCCGAAAGCCTAAAACGTATTTTGATTATCACCCTTGGATCTTTGGGTGATGTGGTTTTGTCTATTGCTGCGATTGAAGCTATAAGAAATTATCATCAAGACGCCCACATTGTTGCAATCACAGAGCCAAATTGTGCGCGCCTATTCGAAAATTGCCCTTATGTTGATGAATATATCACCAACCACCGCACAATCGGAATGAAAGAAGATTTGGCATTAAAAGGCGCATTACAAAAAGCGCATTTTGATATGGTTTATGACCTTAGCTGCAATGATGAAAGCGATGAATTATATAAGAAATTCTGGCCCATAAAACCAAAATGGTCGGGCGTTGCCAATAATTGCAGCCATCCGCATATTGATAGGGGGCGTGAAAATCTTCACCCACTTGATAGATTAGCGGAACAATTATGGCTTTGTGGGATTGGTCCAAAAGAAGGCTATCCATTGGGCGCAACACCATTACCAAATTTGGATTACTTAATCCCCGCAAATGAAGCGCAAAATTACACGCCAAAAGCACTTGGAATTGATTATGAATACGCGCTTTTGATACCTGAAGGCGCTAAAAATGACGCCAAAAACGCATGGCCAACTTTTCGCTATATAGATTTATGTAATTTATTGGCACAGCAAGGCATGAAACCAATTGTATGTGGAACCCATGAAGCAATTGTTTTGGGCAATGAAATCCGTGCGGGCTTCCCCGATATTTTGGATTTAGTTGGTCGCCTTGATTTATTAAGTTTTATTTCTTTGGCGAAAAATGCAAAACTTGTTGTCGGTTCTAATAGTGATATGGCGATAATTGCCGCAATTGCAAATGCACCGCTTGTTGCGCTTGTAAACCCGCTAAGTCAAAACTTAAAAAAATCTGCGCCGCGTGGCAATAAATGCGTTACTTTAGTGTCCAAAGATTTCGCGCAAATTGCCCCAAATCAAATTATGCAGGCGGCTAAAGCTGTAATCGAATAAAAAATCACTTTCTTTTACCATTTTTCAGTGATTTTTGCGCAAAATCATGGCAAAATGACTTGCAGCATTATTTATTTATCGTAAACAGACATGAACTCACACTTTGAGCGTAATTAGTAATGGAGATATTACAATAAGAAGACCAACACAATCAGCCCCGCCAGCTAAAGATGGGCCAAGAGTTAATGATGAAATCCGCGCCGCGCGCGTACTTTTGATTGATGAAAATGGTGAAAAACAAGGTGAAATGCCAATCAATGCCGCTTTAGAAGCAGCAGTTGAGGCTGGCCTTGACCTTGTTGAAATTGTTGCGAAT
Source organism: Hyphomonadaceae bacterium (assembly GCA_027492515.1). GTDB lineage: Bacteria > Pseudomonadota > Alphaproteobacteria > Caulobacterales > Aquidulcibacteraceae > Pseudaquidulcibacter. The sequence goes on along the minus strand of JAPUEP010000098.1, from coordinate 16,945 downwards.
GCTAATCCGCCTGTCGTAAAAATCCTTGATTATGGCAAGTTCAAATTCCAAGAACAAAAGAAAAAGAACGAAGCCCGTAAAAAACAAAAAATCGTTGAGCTTAAAGAAGTTAAACTTCGCCCAATGATTGATACACACGATTATGAAGTTAAAGCCAAAGCCATGAAACGCTTTTTTGCCGAAGGTGATAAAGTTAAAATCACCCTTCGTTTTAGAGGTCGTGAAATGGCGCACCAACATTTGGGCATGGAATTACTTCAAAAAATCAAAGCTGACTTTATCGAAATTGCCAAAGTTGAATCAGAGCCGCGCCTTGAAGGTCGTCAAATGACAATGGTAATGGCGCCAAAGGCCGCTTAAACCTAAACAGGATAATAAATGTCGGCGCCATCGGCCAAACTTAAACGCGCGAAACTAAAGCCGTGGAAAATTGGCGATGTTGTCGATGGTTGGCGCCTTCGGGTTCAACTTACTGCGGCAGCGCATGACAATCTTGGAAATCAAATTGCACAACGCGCACGCGCCCTTGAATTATTAAAGGGCGCGCTATTTCGTGGGCGTATGATTGCCAAAGAACGCCTTGAAGCAGGTGCGGGCGGTATTGATTGCGCCGAATTATTAGCCGCAGTTCAAGATGAAGTGATTTCTGCACTTTTTGATTTTGCAACCAAACATATTTTTAGGGTGCATAATCGCACCGCCGCCGAAAAATTGGCGATTTGTGCCACAGGTGGCTATGGCCGAATGGCACTTGCGCCATCTTCTGACATTGATATTTTATTCATTCGCCCCGCAAAAGATGCATCATGGGCCGAAAGCGTTATTGAATATGTTCTTTATATGCTATGGGATATGGGGCTTAAGGTTGGTAATGCATCGCGCACAATTGCCGAATGTTTACGCGCCGCAAAAGAAGATTTCACAATCCGCACCGCCGTTCTTGAAACCCGCTTTATTTGCGGTGATGAAGATTTATTCAAAGAATTGGAAACCAGACTTCGGAATGAAATTTTCCAAAATACTGGCGCAGAATTCATTGCCGCAAAATTAAAAGAGCGTGACAATCGCCATAAAAAATCTGGTGAAAGCCGTTATATGGTCGAACCAAATATCAAAGATGGCAAAGGCGGTTTACGTGATTTGCACACAATGTTTTGGATTACCAAATATCTTCATGATGTTGATCTTCAAGATACTGAATCCCTAATAAGAATTGGTATTTTTACGCGTGAACAATCACGAACCCTTAATGAAGCCGCCGAATTTTTATGGACTGTTCGCTGCCATTTACATTTCCTAACGGGCCGTGCCGAAGAGCGTTTAACCTTTGACTTACAGCCTGAAATGGCGCGCATAATGGGCTATGGCAATCGTGCTGATAATCCTGCCGTTGAGCGTTTTATGAAGCATTATTTCTTGGTGGCAAAATCAGTTGGTGTTTTGACCCGTATCTTAAGCTCTAAACTTGAAATGGAGCATTTGAAGAATGCCCCGAAAGGAATTGCAGGGCTTTTCAAAAGCCAAAAACCAAAAGCAACAAATGACAAAAGATTTGTTACTTTTGGCGGGCGTATTGGATTTGCAAATATACAAGCTGTAAAAGATGATTTGGTTTCAATGCTTGATTTATTCGTGGCGGCCCATAATGCCAATCTTGATATTGAACCCAATAGTTTGGCGAAAATTGCTGAATTAGCACCCAAATTCCCGCTTTTGGCAAAAGATGCACGTGCCAACCAAGCCTTCCTTGATATTATGAGCATTAAGGGCGGGCCGTTTGGCATATTGAATTTAATGAATGAAACCGGCCTTTTGGGGCGTTTAATTCCAGAATTTGGGCGTATTGTTGGACAAACCCAATTCAATATGTATCACCATTTCACCGTTGATGAACATACATTGCGCGCAATTTCGGTTTTGGGCGAAATTGAAAATGGAATTCACATAAATAAACTTCCACTTTCCACCACAATCTTTCCCAAAATAAACCATAAACGCGCTTTATTCTTAGCCATGTTATTACATGACGTTGGCAAAGGCGAAGGGGATCAGCAAATTTTGGGTGCAAAAGCGGCAAATAAAGTATGTAAACGCCTTGGCCTTCCTGATGAGGAAATTGAGTTGGTCACTTGGCTTGTTGGGCATCACCTTATTATGTCTGACACTGCGCAAAAGCGTGATTTGGGCGACCCAACAACAATAACTAAATTTGCCGAAAATGTTGAAAGCCTTGAGAAGTTACGCACACTTTTGGCGCTTACTGTTGCCGATATTCATGCCGTTGGCCCAGGGGTATGGAATGATTGGAAAGCACAATTATTACGCGATTTATACAAATTAACCGAGGCCACATTACGCGGCGGGCGCGCAGATGAAAGCGCAGTTAAACGCGTTCTTGCGCAGGCGGCGGATGAAGCCCGCGAACTAGTTTTAAAAGATCCAAATGTATCTGAATGGTTTTCGGCGATGGATGATTCATACTGGCTTGGCTTTGATGAAAGTCAGCATTTATGGCATCATGATGAAATCAAACAAATGCTTAATGATGGCCTAACTTATAGGGTTTCATATCGAATTGCCCAAAATCGCGGCGCAACCGAAATTCTTATTATTGCGCCCGACCGTGAAGGCTTGTTCCATTCATTAACCTCCACTTTTGCATCAATGGAAGCAAATGTTTTGGATGCACGCGTTTTCACATCACGCAATGGGCAGGCATTTGACGTATTTGCAATCCAAGGAAGCGATAATGAGGCCTATGGATCACAAAATAATGCCAGAATCAAAAGCCTTTTAATTGCCCTTGAAAAAGCGGCACTTGAAAATCATGTTGAAGATTTAAGGCCAACACAAAATATAACACGCCGCGTTGCCGCCTTCCGCGTTGAGCCTTATGTTGTTTTTGATAATGAAGCCTCTAATTACGACACAGTTATCGAAGTTTCAGGGCGCGATAGACAAGGTCTATTGGCAGATATTACCCAAGTTTTACAAGATGAGGCCCTAAATGTAACCTCCGCCCATATCGAAAGTGTTGGCGAGCGGGTGCAAGATGCGTTTTACGTACGCTCACGTATGGGAATAAAATTACTAGAGCCGCATCGTCTAGAAAGATTGCAAAATAAGTTGCTTGAAACTTTGGGCAATTTTGAACCATCTGCCCCAACTTTGGTTTCCAAACGTCAACTTGCCCAAGCGCGCGCATCATTAAGAAGATAATAGAGAATAATAATGTCACTTGCCAGAAATACTTTTGTTCAATTTTTCTATACAATGCTTAGCCGCCTTTTGGGTTATGCACGTGACAGGGCAATTTCAAATTTCATGGGCGCAGGTTGGATTGGTGATGCTTTTGCCACCGCGCAAATGTTCCCCAATCTATTTCGCCGCATCCTTGCCGAAGGCGCTTTCTCACAGGCTTTTGTGCCAATTTATGCCAAAGTTACCAAAGAAAGAACCCATGAAGAGGCCGAACAATTCGCCGCAGAATCTTTTTCGGTTCTAACTTTCGCATCTGCAATCATCACGATTGTGGCGCAAATTTTCATGCCTTGGATAATGATGATTATCCACCGTGGGCAAATGCATGACCAAGCGGCATTTTCATTGGCAATTCTTTTAACCCAAATAACAATGCCATATTTAGTCGGCATGGCGATTAGTTCGCTTTTTGCGGGTGTTTTGAATACTGCGGGTAAATTTGCCCTATCTGCGGCGGCACCAACAATATTAAATATCACAATTCTTATCGCCGTGATTTTTACGCATGACCCAAAACAAGCCGCAATAAATGGCGCGATTGCAATTTCAATTGCAGGGATTTTACAGGCGGCAATGCTTTATTATGGCTGCTATAAATTGGGTGTGAAAATTGGCTTTAGAATGCCGCGCCTTACACCCGATGTTAAAAGGGTAATTGCCGTTATGGGCCCTGCGGTGATTGCGGGTTCATCAACACAAATAAATGTGTTCGTTTCACAATCACTTTCAAGTTTTGAAGTTGGTGCAAAATCATGGCTTTATGCCGCCGATAGGCTTTATCAATTACCACTTGGCTTGATTGGTGTGGCAATTGGGGTTGCTTTATTACCGCGTCTTGCGGCGGCGGTTGCGACCAAAGGCTCGGATGATGATAAAGTGGCAATTGATGAAGGATTTGTGCTTTCAATGGCGCTTACATTGCCTGCGGCAGCCGCACTTTTGATTATTCCATATTTTTTAATGTATGGCTTTTGGGTTGGCGGAAAATTCACTGATATTGATGCTTTAAACACTGCAAAAGCACTTGCAAATTATGCATGGGGTGTTCCTGCCTTTGTGTTAATTCGTATTTGGGCACCGCCATTTTTCGCACGCCAAGACACAAAATCACCAATGAATTTTGCACTTATTGGCGTTGTTGCCAATGTGGTTTTTGGTGCGGGGCTTTATTATATTTTCCACAAAATGAATAATACTGGCTATGTTGGCCTTGCCATCGGCACATCAATCGCGGCATGGACAAATGCGATTTTATTATGCGTAACCTTGTTAAAACGTGGTTGGTGGCGTTGGGATAAAATGGTTGTTAATAAGGGCATAAAAATTGTTATCGCCACTATGATTATGGCAATTTATTTGATTATTCTAAACCTTAATGCCCATTATATTATTGATTTTGCAAAAATCCTTAAATTTGGTGGCAAAGAAATTGCGGTTCTTATTTGCTCATTAATTGGATTTGCAATTTATGCGGTTGCGGCTTTTGCGGTTGGCGCACTAAAAATGAAAGATGTTCGCGCCCTTATCAAAAAATAAAAGGGCGCAGAACATATCCCAAGCAACATGATTAATGATGAATATTGCGGTTCTTGGTTTCAGGGAAAAAGATTAAAGTTACGCAAAAGCTTATTGCCGTTGCAATTAACGGATACCAAAGACCCGCGAACATATTTCCCGTAATCGCCACCATTGAAAAGCTTGTGGCGGGAACAAAACCACCAAAAATACCCGTTCCAATATGGTATGGAACTGATAAGGCCGTATAACGAATGCGGGTTGGGAATAATTCAATTAATGCCGCAGCTAACGGGCCAAAAAGCGCCGTTGCCGCAATAATGAAAATTGCCATTACGCCCAAAATACCCAAAGTGTTTATTTTCGCAGGGTCAGCTTTTTCAGGATATGAATGCGAAGCAAGCGCAGATTTCATATTTGCCGCAAATTGCTTTTTGGCTTCTTTTTGCGCTTTCGCATCAAGCGCCCTTATATCAGGGCTTGCAATTATTTGATCGCCAATTTTAACTATTGCCCCACCATTTGCCCCCTGCGACTGGTTCAAATAGGCAATACCATTATTGGCAAGATATGATTTTGCCACATCACATGATGATGCAAAGGCATCGCGCCCATCAGGGGTTTTGCCAATTGGGTTAAATTGTGCCGAACAATCTTTCGGATTAGCAATAACATACACAGGATTGGCCTTTTGCGCATTGTATAAATCAGGGTTTCCGAAATAAGACATTGCTTTAAAGCCAGGGTAAAAACTTAAAAGCACCAAACCCATACCAAATAACATTACAGGTTTGCGGCCAATTTTGTCCGATAAAGCACCAAAAACTACATAAAGCGGCGCCGAAAATGCGGTAATAATAAGCATCCAAATATTGATGGTTTTATTATCAATATGAAGCTGTTTTTCAAAGAACACTTGGGAATAATAATGGCTTGTGTACCATGAAACCCCTTGGGCAACCATTAGGCCAAAAAGGGCAAGTAAAACCAATTTTATATGGCGGAAGTTTGAAAATACTTCTTTTAATGGTGCGGTTGATGCGCGACCTTCCTCTTTGATTTTTTTGAAGCTTGGGCTTTCTTCTAATTGCATACGAATATAAATCGCAACCGCCAAAAGTAAGATTGAAACTACAAAAGGAATGCGCCATGCCCATTCTTTGAAAACGGCTTCACCAAAAAGGTTGCGAACTATATAGACAACCAATAATGCCCCAAAAAGCCCAGGTGCAGCCGCACTTTGCACCATTGCAGTATTAAGGCCGCGCGATTTTTGTGATGAATGTTCGGCAACATAAATTACCGCACCACCATATTCGCCGCCCAAAGCAAAACCTTGAAGCATTCTTAGTGCAAAAAGTGCAATCGGCGCATAAATCCCAATTTTTGAATAATCGGGTAAAAAACCAATTGCAAAGGTTGAAAGCCCCATAAGGGTAACAGTTGCCAAAAACGCACCTTTGCGCCCTTTTTTATCGCCAATTGACCCAAAAAATATTGCACCCAATGGCCTTACTGCAAGACCAAATGAAAATGTCAAAAGTGCAAATATATAACCTTGTGCAGGAGAGAGCCCCGAAAAGAAATGTTCGGCAATTTGTGTTGTCAAAAGGCCGAAAATAAAAAAATCATACCATTCAAAAATTGTTCCAAGGCTTGACGCACCAATTACTAGTCTTAATTTTTTTGGCTCGATTTCCTCTATTTCCATTGTATTATTTTCGTTATTCATTTGGCCCCCGTTTTTTGGCAAACCATATCAATGAATGTTAATTTTGCAAATGGTTTACATGTGAAACAAATTTTACTAAATCCATCTCATGAAAGAAGTAAATAAGCCTTCCCCAAAACCATTTGCGCAATTTGTTCCCGCAATTTTAATCGCAATTGTTGTGTTTTTAGACCAATTATCAAAATATTGGGTTGTAAATAAATTGAATTTGGATCGCATTGGTTCAATTGATTTAAAATCATTTTTTGATTTAACAATGGTGTGGAATTATGGCGTAAGTTTTGGGATTTTCCGTGCCAATTCTGATATGGGGCGTTGGGCTTTAGTTGGATTTACTGGAATAATTTCAATTTTCTTCTTTTTTTGGTTATTGCGCGCACCAAATCGCCTTTCTCAAATTTCATTATCATTGATAATTGGCGGCGCAATTGGAAATATGATTGATAGAATAAGATTTGGCGCAGTTGCCGATTTTCTTGACTTTACCCCTTCATTTCCTTGGTTTCCATGGGTTTTCAATATTGCCGATAGTGCAGTAGTATTGGGCGCGGCGCTTTTAGCACTTGAATTATTCATTGGAAACGAAGAGAATAAAAACTTACCGAATAATAATGTTGAGAAAAGCTAAGCATGTGTTAAGAGGGTTTGGAACACAAATCTGCAAATTAATGGAGCCTTTTTAGTGGAAAAATACGGCGTGAAAAACATTTCACCAAAAATTACAAAAATTCTTGCGGCAAGTATCATGGGCGCAAGTTTAATGTCACTTGGTGCATGTGCAGGTTTGAAAAAAATTACCGGCAGCGAAAAAGTTACACCTGATGAATTTCGTGTTGTAACCAAGGCGCCATTGGTTATCCCGCCTGAATTTAACCTTCGCCCACCGCGTCCCGGTGAAGCAAGACCGTTGGAATTGCGCCCTGATTTACAAGCGCGTACTGCGGTTTTTGGTGTTCAAACTGGCCTTGGTGCTTCTGATGGCGAAAAAATGCTTATTCAGAAAATAGGTGCTGAAAATGCTGACCCGCGCATTCGTGACGTTGTTGACGAAGAAAGCGGTGCAATTACCCATAAACCTGAAAAATTTGCCGATAGAGTGATTGCTTTGGCAAAAAAACCGGGCACACCTGCACATCCACTTGATTCTGAAACTGAAGCTGCGGATTTGAAACAAGAACAAGAGACAATCAATAATGCAACGGGCGGTCAACCTGTTACAATTGGTAAAAACAAGCCAAGCGGAATAAAACTTCCTGGGCTTTAGAAAGCAATTGAATGGGCAAAATAAACCGCCTTTCAACTGATGCGATAAATCAAATTGCCGCGGGTGAAGTTATTGAACGCCCTGCGGCAGCGCTTAAAGAAATTGTTGAAAATTCACTTGATGCGTCATCTAAAACCATAAACATATGGTGTGATGATGGCGGGCTTTCGCGCATTCTTGTTGAAGATGATGGAATTGGGATATCAAAAGAAGATTTACCAATTGCAATTTTGCGCCATGCAACTTCAAAATTAAAACCTGATACAAATGGTGCGATTGATTTAACCAACATAATCTCGCTTGGGTTTCGTGGTGAGGCTTTACCATCAATTGGTGCGGTTGCGCGTTTAAAAATTACTTCAAAAACCGATAATGATAATGTTGCATGGGAAATTGAAGTTAATGGTGGGCAAATAAGTGAAATTCGCCCTGCCCCATGGGCAAGCTTGAATTCAGGAACACGAATTGAAATTCGTGATTTATTCTTTGCAACCCCTGCACGCCTAAAATTCATGAAGTCGCAACGATCCGAGGCTTTGGCGATAAGTGATACGATAAAGCGCCTTGCATTATCGCGCCCCGATGTAAGTTTTAATCTTGTAATTGATGGCAAAAACAATTTCAAAGCCAATGCAAAACAAGGCGAAATCGAAGAATTACGCTTAGAGCGCGCCCGTACAATTTTGGGCAATGATATGGCGCAAGATTGCTTATTAATAAATGCCGAACGTGCGGAATTAAAATTATTCGGCCTTGCCAGCCTGCCAATTGCATCGCGTTCCGATAGTCGTCATCAATATTTATTTGTTAATGGTCGCCCTGTTAAAGACCCAATGCTAAAAGGCGTTGCCCGTGCAGCATATCAAGAGGTTTTGGCAAAAGATCGCCATCCCGTTTTGGCGCTTTTCCTTGAGGTTCCACCATCCTTTGTTGACGTGAATGTTCACCCCGCAAAAACCGAAATAAGGTTTAGGGATGCAGCATTGGTGCGCGGCCTTATTATTGGCGCGCTTCGTCATGCAATTGGTAATATTGAAATTCGCCCATCAGTTTCATTAAGCACGCAAACATTGGGGGCATTGGCGAATAATATTCCCAATAATAATGTCTATCAGCGCGATTATTCACGCCAATCAGATTTTGGCGAAAGAAGCTTTATCGCCCAAAACCCGCGCTTTTATGAAGGCGGCTTTAAAGAAGCCCAAAACTTCACATTCGATACACCCGCCGCAAAGCCAATTGAATATATTGAAGAAACGCCAGCCCAAGAAACCCACCCCTTAGGTGCAGCAAAGGCGCAAATTCACAATACTTATATTGTTGCGCAAACCGAAAATGGCATTGCCATAATAGATCAACATGCCGCGCATGAAAGATTGGTTTTGGAAAAAATGAAGGCGGCATATGAAAATAAAAATATTGCACGCCAACCATTATTAATTCCCGATATTATCGAACTTGAACCCAATGATTGTGAAAGATTATTAGAGCGGGCAGATGAATTTGAAGAATTTGGCCTTGTGATTGAAAGTTTTGGACATGGTGCAATTTTGGTTCGTGAGACACCCGCGATTTTGGGAAAAACCAATGCCAAAAACCTTCTTCAAGATCTTGCCGATGAAATCGCAACTTTTGACAAAGGAATGCGCCTCAAAGAGCGTATAGATGAAGTTTTGGCATCTATGGCCTGTCATGGTTCTGTGCGTGCGGGGCGACAATTAAGTGGTTTTGAAATGAATGCCCTTTTACGTGATATGGAGCAAACACCACGTTCAGGTCAATGCAATCACGGTAGGCCAACCTTTATTATGCTTTCCCTTGATGATGTGGAAAAATTGTTTGGGCGCAAATAATGCTTGAAATTTTTTAATTCATCGCCACATTATAAAACACAGGGGTTTGACATGAACGAAGAATTAGAACCAAGGCCAGCATCAAATCTTACCGCTTTTGAAAATAAAGATGCGGTTTTGGCGAATTATTGTTTAAACCTTCTTGCGCCTTTTAATGGCCTTACGGGTCTTGCATCTATTATAATCGCATATTTAAAGCGTGATGATGCCAAGGGCACAATTTATGAAAGCCATTTAACCTATCAAATTAATACTTTTTGGGTTGGTCTGGTTGGTTGTATAATAGCATTTCCATTGATTTTCTTATTAGGTCTTGGGCTTTTGCTTTATGCGGCAATTTTTATTTGGTGGCTTATAAGAAGTGTTGTTGGCCTTAAAACCTTGCTTGATGGCAAACCTATCCTAAACCCTGATACTTATTTGATATAGAAGGGAATATATCATGAGTGATGAAATTCCGGTTGAAACAAAACCAAAAAGCAATCTTGCCGCTTTGGATGACAAAGATGTGGCAATTGCTAATTATATTTTCTACCTTTTGGCCTTGGCAAGCCTTATGCCTTTATTCTTACTGTTTGGTGGTTATTACGTGCAGGGATTGGCCTTAAATATTTGCTTGAAAACAAGCCTTTGCCTAATCCTGTAACCTGGCTAGTTTAAAGGCATTAATTCCATAATTTACTTCACGTAAAATTTCTAAAGTGGCGGGGGTTTCAACATCCTCGCCTTTTTTGTGTTCGGCGATTATTAGGGTGTTTTCACCAATTGCACCCAAATCAATCAATTTAACCAAGGCCAAATTAACAAGCCCTTTTTCATAAGGCGGGTCAAGAAAAATAATATCAAAAGTGCCAATTTTATTATCTAATTTTGTGGCATCTTTTGAAATTACTTTTGTTGAATTTTCAAGGCGGCATGATTTTATATTTTCGTTTAAAATCCCGATTGCATTTCTATCATTTTCAATGAAACACACAGATTTTGCACCGCGCGATAAAGCCTCTATCCCAAATGCGCCGGTTCCTGCGAATACATCAAGGAAGCTCTTGCCAACTATCCCGTCACAAATTGGTGAATGTTCGATAATGTTAAAAATGCCTTGGCGTGCTTTATCAGATGTTGGGCGGGTATTTTGCCCCAATGGTGATTTAAGAATTTTACCACGTAAAGTGCCTGAAATAATGCGCATAAAAACCCATTATCCAAAGTTTCAGAATTTACAAGCATAAGGGCTTTGTTTTTAACTTTTATCGCCATATATAAATATAAGGAGAATTAAATGGCAAAGGTCACAATCTATACAAAAATCGGCTGCCCTTATTGCGTGGCAGCTTTGCGTCTTTTAAATCAAAAACACGCTGATATTACTGAAATTGAGGCAGCATCAGACCCCAATAAACGCCGCGAAATGAATGAAAAATCTGGGCGCAACACTTTCCCGCAAATTTTTATTGGCGAAAAGCACGTTGGCGGCTGTGATGATATTTATGCCCTTGATGCACAGGGTGAACTTGATCCATTATTAGAAGCATGAAATTTAACGCCGCAATAATTCAAACCAATACACCAAATGAACCAATTGAAGCATTCAAACAATTGGAAGTTTTGGTGCGTGCGGCACATAAAAATGGCGCACAATTCATTGCCACCCCAGAAGGCAGCAATTTATTAGAGCGTGACCCCGAAAAATTCGCAAAAATTTGCCCAAAATGGGGCGCTAGCGCATATTCACAATATAGTGAATTAGCAAAAGAATTGGGAATTCATCTTTTAATTGGCTCGGCACTTTTTAAAATTGAGGGTCAAAAAGCGGTAAATCGCAGTCTTTTATTCGATAAAACAGGCGCATTAATCGCCCAATATGACAAAATACATTTGTTTGACGTCAATCTTGGCAATGGCATGGAATTGATGGAAAGCAAAAATTATGATGCGGGTAATCAGGCGGTTTTGGCATCAACAGAATTTGGCAAAATCGGGCTTAGTATTTGTTATGATGTGCGCTTTGCCGCGCTTTATCGAATGCTTTGTCAAAATGGCGCGCAAATTCTTACCATTCCTGCGGCCTTTACCGTTCCAACAGGGCGCGCGCATTGGGAAGTTTTGCTTAGGGCGCGGGCGATTGAAAATAGCGCCTATATAATCGCGCCCGCGCAAGGTGGAACGCACAAAGATGGGCGGCAAACCTTTGGTCATTCAATGATTATTAATCCTTGGGGTGAAATAATCGCCCATATTGATAATGATGAAGCGGGCTTTGCAATTGCGCAAATAGACCTTGAACAAGTTCATGATGCGCGCCGCAAAATCCCCGCTTGGAATTTGAATAAAGATTTTGAAATGCCATGATTAAATATAATCTTAAATGCGCCACAGCCCATGAATTTGAAGCGTGGTTTCCATCAATTGAAGATTATGGCACGCAAAAAGAACGCGGCCTTGTTTCATGCCCATATTGCGGCACACATGATGTTGAAAAAGCCATTATGGCACCCGCAATTAAAAAGCCCACACCCAAAAAACCAATTTCAGCAAGCCTTGGTAACGACCAAATAATCCCCGAAGATTTACAAAAATTATTCAAAGGATGGCGCGAAGAAGTTGAAAAGAATTTCGATTATGTCGGCGATAAATTCGCCGATGAAGCCCGCGCAATTCACAATGGCGAAAGTGATGAGCGTCCAATATATGGCGAAACCTCGCCAAAACAAGCCAAAGAATTAATCGAAGAAGGCATTCCCATTGCGCCTTTGCCACCATTAGCAAATCCGAAAGGTGATAAGGGGATTAATTAAATAATAGCCCGTCAACAAATTTTGGCACTATTTCACCCGCCAATCCATTCACACTTTCATGAAAATCATGTGCATTAAGGCTTGGTTCGAGGTTTAGTTCAACGCAATGCGCACCTTTTCGCCTTGCCTCCTGCGCAAAGCCTGCGGCGGGATAGACATTGCCCGATGTGCCGATTGAAATGAATAAATCGCACATGCGCAAAGCATTATAAATCCTATCCATCTCAAGCGGCATTTCACCAAACCACACAATATGTGGGCGCAATGTGCCTTCTTTGGAATATGGGCTTATGGTGTCAGGCAAAATATCTTTATGCCAGTCCGTTACCAAATTTGTTTCGGTGCAGCGCGATTTCAATAATTCGCCATGCATGTGAATAAGGTTTTTGCTTCCCGCGCGTTCATGCAAATCATCAACATTTTGGGTAACAATTAAAACTTCAAATGGCCAATTTTGCTCAAGTTTTGCCAATGCAAAATGGGCGGCATTTGGCTCTACCTCTTTTAATTGTGTGCGCCGCGCGTTGTAAAATTCATTCACTAAATCGGGATTTCTTTCATATGCTTCGGGCGTTGCAACATCTTCAATCCTATGCCCTTCCCACAATCCATCGGAGGCACGAAAAGTTTTAAGCCCACTTTCAGCGGAAATTCCTGCGCCAGTTAAAATAACAATATTTTTTAATTCTTTTTTCATATCGCCGCTTTAGGTTCTTGATTTGTTCGCATTTTTATTGCAAGGTGAATTATGGGGCAATTTTTATCCAAAGTCACGATTATTGGCATAGACCCTGGCCTTCAAAGAACGGGATGGGGCGTAATTCATGCGCAAAATAACCGCATTTCCCATATCGCACATGGGATAATTGCCCCACCAAATGACGCAACTTTGTCTTATCGTTTGGGGATGATTTTCACCAAATTATCCGAAATAATTGATGAATATCGCCCCGATGAAGCCGCAATTGAGGAAACAATTGTTGCAAACTCTGCGCGCACTTCAATTCTTTTGGGTCAGGCGCGGGGGGCGGCAATGGTTGCGCTTGAAATAAAATCACTTGAAGTTCACGAATATGCCACCCGCCTCATTAAAAAAGCGGTGGTGGGAACGGGAACGGCTGATAAGGATCAAATTGGCTTTATGGTGCGAAGACTTCTTCCAACTTGCGGCAATGTTGGCATTGATGCCGCCGATGCATTGGCGGCGGCAATCGCCCATTCGTCAATGCGCACCAGTCCGATTGTGAGGGCGAAATGATTGGTTCATTAAAAGGTATTGTTCAGGGGCTTTATGATGACCGCGCCATTATTGAAGTGGGCGGCGTGGGTTATTTGGTTCACCTTGGAAATCGCAACATGTCACGCATTCGCAAAAATGATGCGGTATTTTTGTTCATTGAAACCATTGTTCGCGAAGATTCAATGCGTTTATTCGGCTTCTTAAGCGATTTAGAGCGCGCATGGTTTGTGCGCCTTCAAGAAGTTTCTGGCGTTGGCGCCAAGGTTGCACTGGCAATTTTGGATATTTTAACCCCAAATCAAATTATTCAAGCGGTGGAAATTGGCGACAAAACATCGGTTTCACGTGCATCGGGTGTAGGCCCAAAATTGGCGCAAAGATTAGTTCTTGAATTAAAAGGTCGCGCCCCACCATCAAGCATGATGGGCAGTGCAGATTCATCAACAGATTCGATTGCCACCACTGATAATATTGCCCCAATGACAAATGAAATTGCCGATATGGGCTTGCGTAATGAGGCGATTTCCGCCCTTCAAAACCTTGGCTTTGCTGGCACAGATGCTATGAGCGCGGTGGCACACGCCCTTGCCAATGTTGAAGGCACACCAAAACTTGGCGAATTGGTAAAACTCGCGCTAAAAGAGCTTAAGAGGTAATTATGGAAGATGATGAACGCCTTTTAAGCGGTGAAAAAAAGCAAGGTGAAGGCGCTGATAGGGCGCTTCGCCCTTCGGGTTTTGATGAATTTATTGGGCAAAAAGACCTTAAGGCCAATCTTGAGATTTTCGTAAAGGCGGCGCGCGGACGCTCTTCTGCGATGGATCATCTTTTATTATTTGGCCCACCTGGGCTTGGTAAAACCACATTGGCGCAAATTGTGGCGCGTGAATTGGGTGTGGGCTTTAAGGCGACATCGGGGCCAGTAATTGCCAAGGCAGGTGATTTGGCGGCTTTATTGACCAATCTTGAACCAAATGACGTTCTTTTTATCGACGAAATTCACAGATTGGCGGCGAATGTCGAAGAAATTCTTTATCCTGCAATGGAAGATTATGCCCTTGATTTGGTAATTGGCGAAGGGCCAAGTGCCCGCTCGGTTCGTATTGATTTATCGCCCTTTACGCTTGTGGGGGCAACCACGCGCTCTGGCCTTTTATCATCGCCTTTGCGCGATAGATTTGGCATTGTTTCGCGGCTTGATTTTTATAATGTCGATGATTTGGTATTCATTTTACGCCGTGCGGCGGCAAAATTGGGGGCAAATCTTACGCCTGATGGCGCAATTGAAATTGCGCGCCGCGCACGTGGCACGCCGCGTATCGCCATGCGCCTTTTGCGCCGCGTTCGTGATTTTGCCGATGCATTAGGTAAGCCATTGGATGCCGCAGTTGCCGCGCATGGTTTAGAACGTTTGGACATCGACCCCGATGGCTTGGACATGCTTGATAGGCGCTATCTTAAAGCATTGGTGGATACTTATGGCGGCGGCCCTGTTGGCGTTGAAACACTAGCTGCGGCAATTGCCGAGGCCAAAGATGGTGTTGAAGATGTAATCGAGCCTTATTTGTTGCAACAAGGCTTTATTCAGCGCACACCACGCGGTAGAATGGCGGCAAGCCGCGCCTATGAATTATTTGGCCTGCCAACACCAAAAATGAATAATGGGGAATTATTTGACAAGTGATATTGCATATTCGGGGCGCTTTGAAGGTAAAACCCATTTACTACCCGTGCGTATTTATTATGAAGATACCGATATGTCGGGTGTGGTTTATCATGCCAATTATATTCGCTATTTCGAACGCGGGCGCACCGATTTTTTACGCTGTGCAGGTGTGATTCATACCGAACTTGCCGCGCGTGAAAAACCTTTGGCCTTTGCGGTCATTGCAATGGACGTTCGTTATAAAAAGGCCGCACGCATTGATGATTCCTTACTTGTTCACACCGAATACGGGCAAATAAAGGGCGCAAGAATGCACATCAAACAATGGATAACACGCGGCGATGATTTAGTGGCAACTAATGACGTAACCGCCGTACAGATTGATATGCAAGGCAATCCAGTAAGGCCACAAAAAGATTTTGTTGAAGCATTGGCGCCATTCTTATCAGATAATGCACAATAAACTTCGCCAAGATATTTATCTAAGCGTTTTAAAACCCTTATAAACAATCATAAAGCACATCGGTCAACGCCTTTGCGCGCTCATCACCAACAATGGCATTTGAATGTTTATTTGGCGCATATGCAACAGAAAGGCGTTTGGTTTTATCGCCAAAACCGCATGAACCGCCCCGCCCTGCATGACCCATTGTTTCAAGGCTTGGGCCAAAGGTTTTTGTGGTGTTGCGCATTACGCCTGCGGCCCAATCAACCTTGAAGTTTAACACTAAATCATCGCCATAAATGCGCGATTTGGTTAAATCATCCAATGTTGATTTTGAAATAATTTCTTGCCCTTTAATAAAGCCATCATTGGCGAAAATTCCATAAAGGCTTGCCATTGCTTCGCATGTTCCAAAGCCATTTGTGCTTGGAATTTTTGCTGCCAATGCTTGTGCGCCAATACGTGGTGGGGCGGCCCATTTGGTCATAAAGGCGGCGCGTTTCATTGGGTTCATTTGCCCCATATTTGGCGGCTCTTTAGGTGGGGTAAATTCGACATGGCGGTTTTGCAATTCAATTGGCAGGCCGATTTGAAAATCTATATCAAGTGGTTTGGTAATATCGGCATGAAAAACATCGGCTAAATCTTGCCCCAAAACCCGATAGCATAATTCATTGGCAATATAGCCGTAATTCATGGGGTGATAACCCGACGCACTTAAAGGCGGCCACAATGGTTCAAGCTGTGCAATTAATTCGGCGGTTTTATGTAAATCAAGCCAATTGGCAGGGTCAAATTCATCAATAAAACCGCAAACACCTGCCTGATGCGATAAAGCTTGTGCGATTGAAACATCTTTGCCGTGTTGCGTAAATTCGTGCCACAAATCTGCGATTGGGTCATCAAAATGCAAAAAACCCCTATCTTGCAGCATCGCAATAACAATTGCCGCCATAGGTTTTGTGGTTGAAAAGAATTGAACAAGCGAATCTTTTTGCCATTTTTTAGTTTTATTCCTATCGGCAAATCCACCCCATAGGTTTACAACATTTTCGCCTTCAATTTGTGCGCAAAAACTTGCGCCATTTTCTTTGTTTTCTTCAAAATGTTTTTTGAATTGTTCATAAACAGGCTCAAAACCCTTTGCTACAAATCCATCAATTTCGAATGTCAT
>JAPUEP010000097.1 GCA_027492515.1 Hyphomonadaceae bacterium | reverse complement strand
GCGTCTCCCTTTCCTTTATTCACTTGTCAAACAACAGTTTGCGAAAATTACGCAAACAAAATAAGCAAAGCGCAAAACTTTTTGGCGAGACGGCGAACGCCCCGTCATTATGCTTCAAACTCTTTGCTTAAGGGCGGCCTCTATACGAACTAGCGGCAACCGTGTCAACTGCGTATTGCAGTTAATTTTGTATTTAATTTTCATGACATAAATCACTATTATTAAAAACAAAATTCCAAGCTTTAAAACATTGTCACTTAAGTAAATTTTTATTTATTTAAGTTCGATTGAATGTCTCATCCGCTCGGGTTTGGCGTATCTACATATCCACCATGAATGAGTCAACAAAACTTCTGCACTTAATTCAAAGAAATGTCACAAAACTATTTAATCGATTGTATTTAAAGTATTTTTGTGTGCAGCGCTTAATTTGCGTTGATTTTTAGGTTAGTTTTTCATCATTTAGTGACTTGCACCAAGCCAATATATTATTGGCAAATTCTTTTCGACAAATTAGTAAGTCAGAAATGATGACATCTTCATTATTATATATGATTTCGCTGCCATCCATTCGGGATACATGAAGGCCATTAGCGAGGGCAATTGCAACCGGTGCGCAATTATCCCATTCTTTTTGCGCCCCTATATGAAAATAGATGTCCGCATTACCTTCTACAACCGCCATTGCTTTTACGCCTGCGGATCCCATCGGAATCAATTCTGCATTAAGATATTTTGCCAAATCAATTACGCATTGCGGCGCACGGCTTCGACTTACGGCAATTTTTATTGGTGATTTAGCTTCTTTTATATTTATCAAATCATTTGATGAATAGATTTTATTTAGTGCGGGTATAGCCACAACCCCCAATTCTGGCTTTCCATCTATTGCAAGACCAATATGAACCGCCCAATCATTGCGTTTTTCACAATATTCATTCGTGCCATCAAGTGGGTCAATTATCCATACACGCGAACTTGAAAGTCTTTTTTTATCGTCAAACTCTTCTTCGGAAAGAATCGCATCATTTGGGCGATACATTTTAAGAGCGTCAATAATGAATCTATTTGCCGTTTTATCCGCAAAGTCACCTAATTCTTTGCCTTGCAAATTAGAATCAGCAAGTATGTTTGATAAAATACGCCCCGCGCCTTCGGCAATATGTAATGCAAGCGCCCCATCATTATCAAAATTTTCCAAATCAACCCCACAAAACTTTTGCAATTATTTATGGGGTGATTCCATTACAGATAAATTTTAATGAATAGTAAGCGATAGAATTAATTGCTTTCACAATTTGGGGATTTGTAGAATTTTAAAATTATATCTACTGCGCTTTGAACAACTTGGTCACGCTCTTCTTTTGATATTTTGGTGCAGGTTTGGAATAACAAAGGCTCACTTAAAGGGTGGACAATAAGGGCAAGAAATTGCCGCGCCACTAAAACTGGATCACATTCAACAATATTATGATTATCAATTTGGGTTTTAAAATATTCACTTAAGCTTTCGTATGTGCATTTTTGCCCTTTTTCATAAAAGAAATTTGCAATTTCTTTTGAAGTGTTGGGCGCAACAATCATACGCCTTGCCGCGATAATTTGTGGTTGGGTAAGAAATTCGGTTAGTTTTACGCCATATCGAAATAATGCTTTATCAATTCCCAGACCATCATCGTTCAAAATTTCCAATAATGCCTTACGTTTTTCATCGGCAAACTTTTGAACCGCACAAGAAAAAATCTCTTCTTTTGATTTAAAATAGCTATAAATAGTGGCCTTAGAGCCGCCAACTTTTGCGGAAATATCAGTCATAGACGCATTTTCAAATCCATGTTTGGCAAAAATTTTTGCCGCTACATCTAGAATTTTCTGCCGTCTTTCTTCGCTTTTTGTGCGCAATTTGATATCTTTCCTGTTAAAACTGAACTGAACGTTACAGTTTTCTATTGACAAAGTCAATGCTAATTGAATATATAAATGTACTGAACAGTTCAGTTTATAATCATAAAACCAATCACAATGAATCAGGATGCTACTATAAATGATTAGTAAGGGTTTCATTTTCGCTAAAGGCGATGTGACCAATAGGGATAAAAAATCCCCATCCTATAATAATGAGTATCAAATGGCTTCCTCCCTATATTCCGTAATAAAAAAAGCAAAAAACAAAATGCACTATAATCTATTAGGACGGGTTAGCGCTTTGGGGCTTTTGGCATTTGCATTATCTGCATGTGCCCAAATACCTAATCCAAAAAGTGCAATCGCACCAATTGCGACCAATACGATTGATTTAAGTGCTAACATCACCCAAAATGGCGCCGAATGGCCCAAAGAAAAATGGTGGCTAAAATATAATGATGCACAATTAAATAATTTAATTGAGCTTGCATTTAATAATTCACCAAGCATTGATATTGCAAAAACCCGCATCGAACAGGCAATTATTTATTCCGAAGGTGTGGATGCAACATACGGCCTTCATGCCAATGCGGATGCTTCGGCATATTTGCAAAAGCAAACCTATAATGGGCTTTTCCCAAAGGCTTTTGCCCCAAAAGGCATTAAGGATTTTGGACAAGTTACATTATCAGCCAGCAAAGATCTTGATATTTGGGGGCAAAGACGCTCAGAACTTCAAGCAGCAGGCGCACAAATTGATTCTGCACGTGCCGATGAGGCTTTTGTTAGAATCAATCTGTCATCTGCGATTGCAAATGAATATGCAAGATTGCAAAATCTTTATAGCCAAAAGCAAAATCTTGAATTGCTTTTGGATAATGCGCAAGAAACCGCAAAACTTATTAATTTGCGTTATAAAAATGGCCTTGAAATAAAAGCAAGAACCAATCAGGCGCAGGCACAGATTGATTCAATCAAATTGCAAATTGAAACCAATGATCAAAGAATCAAACTTGAAAAAAGTGCAATTGCCGCATTAATCGGCGATGGTCCGCAAGTTGCTTCAAAAATTCATGAGCCTAAAATTTCGCCAATTTTTGAAGCGCAAATTCCATCTGATTTGCGCGCTGATATATTGGGTCATAGACCTGATATAATTGCCGCAAAGATGCGCGCAATTTATGCGGCGAAAAAGGTTGATGTTGCGGTTACAAAATATTATCCCAATGTTAGTCTTGCGGGTAATATTGGCCTAAGCTCACTTGGGATTGCTAATTTGCTTGATAAAGGGTCTTTGATTGGGCAGTTTGGCCCCGCTATTTCCCTGCCAGTTTTTGCACAAAAAACACTTGATGCAAATCTTGGAAATTCAAATGCTGAATATAATCTTGCAATTGCTAATTATAATAAATCATTGATTGACGCTTTCAATGAAATCGATGCCGCAGCCATAAGTTTTGTTGAATTAAAATCGCAAATTGATGCAGCGCATTTGCAAACCAGCGAATCGCGCGCAGCATTTGAAAATATTCGCCTTAGATATAAAGGCGGCGTTGGAACTTATTTGGACGTTTTAAATGCGCAAGCAACATTATTAAACGCCCAAAACATTGAAACCAATCTTCAAGATCAAAGATTAATTGTTGAAATCGCCCTTATTAAATCATTGGGCGGCGGATACGTTTTTAAAGAATAAACAATAGAGAATAATCATGTCACAGACTGAACAACAAGAAATTGAAAATACTAATCCTCCCGCTCCTCCCCCTGCCCCGGCACAAAAGGACGCCACCAAAACTCGTTTAATCGGGTTTAGCGCTTTGGCGATTGTTGCCGTGGGCGGTTATTTTTTATATAATTATCTTGAAACCAACGCTTCGCGCTATGTTAAGACAGATAATGCATATGCTGCAGCCGAATTGGCACAAATTACGCCAAAAATTGCCGGAACAATTACTGAATTAAACGTTATTGATACCCAATATGTTCATCAAGGTGATTTAATTGCCAAATTAGGCGATAGCGATCAAAAACTTGCAATCCTTGAGGCTGAGGCGCAATTGCAAATGGCACAACGCAAAATCACAGGCCAAATGGCAAGTGATAAGCAATTTGCCGCACAAATTGATGCACGTGATGCCGATATTAAAACCGCATCAGAACATATAATTGCAGCCAATATTGATTTGGAAAAAACCAAAATTGATTTGCAACGCAGACAAAACCTTATTGGTGCGGGTGCGGTTTCTGGTGATGAGCTTACTAATGCCAAACACGCATATGATACTTCAAGATATAATCTTGCCCTTGCGCAAGCTGCACTTGAACAAGCAAAAGCCAATAAAATGGCGGCAATTGGCACACGTACATCAAATGCTGCAAGTTTTGCAAATAGCACGATTAGCGATAATCCAGAAGTATTATTGGCAAAAACCCGCCTTCAACAAGCAAGAAATGACCAAGATGACACCAATATTTACGCCCCAATTTCAGGCGTAATCGCACGCAGACAAGTGCAAATTGGGCAGAAGGTTCAAGCGGGCGCGTCATTAATGGAAATTGTTCCAGTTGATCAAATTCACATAGATGCCAATTTCAAAGAAGTTCAATTACGTGATGTAAGACTTGGTCAAAAAGTTGAAGTAACATCGGATTTATATGGCGAAAAAGTGGTTTATCACGGAACAGTTGCGGGCTTTTCTGGCGGAACTGGCTCTGCTTTCTCATTAATACCTGCACAAAATGCAAGTGGTAATTGGATTAAGGTGGTTCAACGTCTTCCTGTTCGTATCAATATTGACCAAAAAGATTTGGCGAAAAACCCGCTTAAAGTTGGGCTTTCTATGAAAGTCACAATTGATACATGGTCTGATAAAAATAATTCAAACACCGCAAAAGGCAAATAGGCTTTAATATGGATAAAGATGCAACAATACCTGAACCAGTAAAGCTTTCAGGTAGCACCTTATGGCTTGCCGCAATCATGCTTGCGCTTGGCAATTTTGTTGCGGTTCTTGACATGACCATTACCAATGTTGCCGTGCCAACAATCGCAGGCAGCCTTGGTATTAGTACATCACAAGGCACATGGATTATCACATCTTATGCAGTTGCGGAGGCTGTATCGGTCCCACTTACGGGGTGGTTATCGCAACGATTTGGTTCAGTGCGTGTATTTACATCTGCGATGTTATTGTTTGGCCTAACCTCACTTATTTGTGGGATATCGACTACATTTCCTGTTTTATTATTTGGGCGTATTCTCCAAGGGCTTTGTGGTGGGCCGATGATGCCACTTGCGCAAACCCTATTAATGCGAATCTTCCCGCGCGATAAAGTTGGTGCGGCGATGGGGCTTTGGGCAATGACAACATTGGTCGCGCCAGTTGCAGGGCCAATTTTGGGCGGCTTTTTGTGTGAATATTATAAATGGGAATATGCATTTTTGATAAATGTGCCCATCGCAATTGCCTGTTCAATGATTATTTATCCACTTTTAAGAAGCCAAGAAACACCAATTGAAAAGAAATCCGTTGATTTTATCGGCCTTGGTTTAATGGTGCTTTGGATTGCTGCATTACAAATCATGCTTGATGAAGGCAAAGATAAAGATTGGTTTGCAAGCGAAGAAATTCGTAATCTTGGAATGGTTGCAATTGTTGGCTTCTTTGCATTCATCATTTGGGAACTTACAGAAAAAAACCCAATCGTGGACCTAAGGGTATTTAGGCATCGCGGCTATGTTGCATCTGTTACCACACTTGTGGTTGCATTTGGTGCATTTTTCGGGATTAACGTTCTAAATCCATTATGGTTACAAGGTTATATGGGTTACACATCAACATGGTCAGGCATGGCAACAGCGTGGACAGGTGCACTTGCAATTTTCATGGCACCAATGGTTGGCGCATTTGGCGACAGATTTGATCCCCGAAAATTAGTATTTATCGGCGTTTCATGGCTTGGTTTTATCGCATTAGTAAGATCATTTGGCACAACGCAAATGACATATTGGAATGTATCATTCCCATTATTCATTATGGGTATTGGTATGCCATTATTCTTTGTGCCTTTATCAAGCATGGCATTGCGTAGCGTCAAACCAAATGAAGCAGAATCAGCGGCAGGTTTAATGGCATTCCTAAGAACGCTTGCGGGTGCATTTGCAACTTCAACAGTCACAACAATTTGGGACAATAAAATCAAAGAAAATTATGCAGATCTTGCAGGTTCAGTTGATGCAAGCGGTGAAATGGCGCGCAATCTTGCCGCCACCGGAAGCTCTCAATTAGATATTGCAAGCAATTATTCGCAAAATTTGATGCCGCAGGCAGTAATGCTTGCAACCAATGAAACCTTTATGTTGCTTTCTGTGATAACTTTCTTTGCGGCGTGCTTGGTATTCTTTGTACCAAAGCCATCAAAAGATGGTGGCCCTGTTCCAATGGGACACTAAGTTCATTTGGCAAAACATTTTTACAGGCTGCAAATAGGGTGTTTTTGCGCTTCCGATGCTCACGTATAGAAATACGCTGCGCTTCGGTTCTCAAAACACCCAATTTTCGCCGCGTAAAAATGGTTTGTCAAATGAACTTAGGATTTATCAAACAACTTGATAATTGCCGAAAAATCCATTGTGTCCATGCCTTGCTGTTCCATGATTGAATAAAGACTTACTGCATTTGCGCCCATTGGGGTGGCGGCTTTCACATTGCTTGCGGCCTGTGATGCAAGTCGTAAATCCTTAAGCATCATGGCGGCGGCAAATCCTGCTTTATAATCATTATTGGCAGGCGATGTTGGAACTGGCCCCGCCACAGGGCAGTAAGAAGTCATAGACCAATTCTGCCCCGACGAAACCGATGAAATATCAAAAAAAGTCTGCGCATCAAGGCCAAGTTTTTTTGCCAAACTAAAGGCCTCTGATGTGCCAATCATGTGAATACCAAGCAGCATATTATTGCAGATTTTTGCGGCCTGACCATTGCCATTTGCCCCTGCGTGAAAAATCTTTTTGCCCATGTTTTCCAATATTGGTTTGGCTTTTTCAAAAGAAGTATTTTCGCCGCCCACCATGAATGTCAAAGTGCCTGCATTCGCTGCTGCAACACCGCCAGAAACAGGGGCATCACAAAATTCATGCCCCATTGCAATCGCTGCTTTTGCAACTTCGCGCGCACTTTCAATATCAATGGTTGAACAATCAAGGAAAAGCGAATTTTTCGGCGCATTTGCCAATATTCCATCTTCGCCCAAATAAACCGATTTCACATGCGCACCCGCAGGAAGCATACTAACAATGCATTGCGCATTTTTAACTGCATCATTGGCAGATGGCGCGATTTCGCAACCCGCCGCCTTGGCTTTATCAAGTGCATCTTGGGATAAATCAAAGGCAAAAACCTTGTGTGATTTTGCCAAATTTGCGGCCATGCCGCCGCCCATATTTCCAAGGCCAATGAATGCGATATTTGCCATTTTACACCTATTTTATAAATTCAAGAATTTTGGGATTAAGCACAAAAAATCGCGCAATTATTTCACCATTAATTTGCGAAATATCATTATATTCCCATTTGGGATTTCTATCTTTATCAATAACTTGCGCGCGAATTCCTTCGTAAAAATCGCGTGATTTTAGGAAATTTAATGATAAATCCAATTCGCGTATCATTGCCTCGCGGAAACTTAAAAAACCGCCTTTTTTCATTGCCAATAATGTAACACAAAGCGCGATTGGGGATTTGGTTTTTATAGCTTTTAATTGCGCCATTGCCCATTCATCATTTGAATCTTCAAGACAATTTATAATTTGCGCTAAATCATCATTATCAAAACAATTTAGAGATTGTGGTAAATCATCAATTTTTGGGGCATCAATACAAATTTCGGATAATATTTCTTCGATTTGTTCAAAACTGCCATCTAATTGACTGCCGCTTAGGGCGCTTATTAAATCATTGTGTTTTTGGCTTTCAATATAATGGGTTGCAACTCCAATTTTACACGCCATCGCGCCATCAATTCGCGCCCCCGTTAGCCCCATCCAATTACCAATTGCACGGCTCAAACGTGGCAAAAAATATGTGCCGCCAACGTCAGGGAAATAACCAATTCCAGTTTCTGGCATCGCAAATAAGGTTTTAGAACCTGCAATCCTATATTTACCGTGAACCGATAGGCCAACCCCACCGCCCATTGTAATACCATCAATCAGGGCAATATAAGGCTTGGGGTATGAATGGATTAATTCATTTAATGCATATTCAGTGCGCCAAAAATTTTCGGCTTCATCGGTTTTATCACGCCCCGAATTATGAAGCATGATAATATCACCGCCCGCGCAAAATGCCCGCTCGCCCGCGCCTTTTACCAAAATCGCTTTGACATTAGCGTCTTTTTCCCAATCCAAAAGTGCATTGGTAATGTCTTTGCACATTTGCGTATTAAGGGCATTAAGGCTTTCGGGGCGATTTAATGTAACAAGCCCAAGATTGCCGCAAGTTTCGATAATTACATTATCACTCAAGATAAAAGCCCCTTGGCAATTATTGTGCGCATGATTTCATTTGTGCCCTCTAAAATACGATGAACCCGCAAATCACGGAAAAAACGCTCAATCGGGTAATCCATTAAATAGCCATAACCGCCATGAAGTTGCAGCGCGCTATCGGCGATTTCCATCCCTGAATCGGTTGCAAATCTTTTTGCCATTGCCGCAAATTGGGTTTTATCCTTGGCATTTTCGGTAACTTTGCACGCCGCAGTATAAAGTAGGGTTCGCGCCGCCTGTAATTTGGTTTCCATATCAGCAAGTGTGAATTGCGTTGCTTGGAAGTCTGATATTGATTTGCCAAATTGCTTACGCTCTTTGGTGTGTTTAATGGCTTCATCAAGGCATCTTTGCGCGCCGCCCAATGAACATGCGCCAATATTTAAGCGCCCACCATCAAGGCCAGACATGGCAAATTTAAACCCCTGCCCCAATTCACCAATCAAATTTTCCTTTGGAACGCGCACATTATCAAAATTCACCTGCGCCGTTGGTTGTGAGCGCCAGCCTAATTTACGTTCATTTGCGCCAAAACTTACGCCCTTCATGTCTTTTTCAATTACAAGACATGAAATTCCCTTTGGCCCCGCTTCGCCAGTTCGCACCATTGTGACATATAAATCATTATAGCCACCGCCTGAAATAAAGGCTTTTGAACCTGTAACTATAAAGGCATCACCATCATCAATTGCCTTGGTTGCAAGGCTTGCAGCATCTGAACCTGAATTTGGTTCGGTAAGGCAATATGAAACCAATTTTTCGCCACTGATTAATTGCGGCAAATATTTATCTTTTAATGATTGGCTGCCATAAGTATCAATCATCCAAGATGCCATATTATGAATTGAAATAAAGGCCGATGTTGACGGGCAGCCATAGGCCATTGCTTCCATAATAAGCGCTGATTCAAGGCGTCCAAGGCCAACCCCACCGCTTTCTTCAGATACATAAATTGACAAGAACCCAAGTTCGGCAGCGGCATTTATGACATCGCGCGGCAAGTGATGGTCTTCATCCCATTTGGCAGCAAATGGTGTTATGCGCTCTTGGGTGAAATCTTGCGCCATGTTTTGAATGGCGATTTGATCTTCATTTAGGGAAAATTGCATTATTTATCCTTAAATTGGGCTTCACGTTTTTCGGTGAAAGCTGCCATACCTTCTTTTTGATCTTCGGTTGAGAATAGAGCTTGGAAAAGGCGACGCTCAAAACGAACAGCCTCTTGGGTTGAAAGCTCCAAAGCGCGATTTACCATTTCCTTGGCGGCGATTGATGCCACTTGGGAATATTTGGCAATTTCACTTGCCGCTTCTAATGCTTGGTTTAATAAATCATCGGGTTCGATAACGCGGCTTACAAGGCCGATTGCTTTGGCTTCTTCGGCATCAATCATACGCCCTGTTAAAACCATATCCATTGCCATTGATTTACCAACTGCCTTTGTAAGACGAACCGAACCACCCATTCCAGGTGTCACGCCCAATTTGATTTCTGGCTGTCCAAATTTTGCCTTGGTTGATGCAAAAATCATATCGCACATCATCGCAAGTTCGCACCCACCACCAAGCGCAAAGCCATTAACGGCGGCAATTTTTGGTTTGCGGCAATTTGCAAACTCATCCCATGCGCCAAAAAAGTCACCCATATACATATCGGTAAAGCTTTTATCCGCCATTTCTTTAATGTCTGCACCCGCCGCAAAGGCACGGCCCGAACCCGTAATTACCAAAGCGGCAATATCGGGATTTTTGTCAGCATCTTTTGCAACTTGTGTTATTTCACGCATAACATTGGTGTTTAATGCGTTCAAACTATCGGGGCGATTAATACTTACCAAAAGCACTTTACCTTTGGTTTCAACAATTAGGGTTTCGTAATTAGACACAATATTTCCTTTAGAATGTTGGAATAATGAATGCGCTATCTTCGGTTAAAGATTCAGGCCATCTTTCAGTGATGGTTTTGGTTTTTGTATAAAAACGAACGCCTTCCATACCATATTGATTTATATCACCAAATGCCGAACGCTTCCATCCGCCAAAAGAATGATATGCAACAGGAACAGGAATTGGCACATTTATACCAACCATTCCAACCTCAACCTGTGCGGCAAATTCACGTGCGACGCGGCCCGATTGGGTAAATATTGCAACGCCATTGCCATATTGATGTTCTGATGGAAGTTTTATGGCTTCTTCGAAAGTTTTGGCGCGCACGATTTGTAAAACAGGGCCAAAAATTTCTTCTTTATATGTCACCATGTCGGTTGTTACATTATCAAGTAAAGTTGGCCCCATAAAGAAACCATTTTCATAGCCTTGAAGTTTAAACCCGCGACCATCGATTAATAATTTTGCGCCTTCTTCAATGGCTTTATCAATCATTCCCGTCACTTTGGCTTTGTGGGCGGCGGTTACAACAGGGCCATAATCTGCCTGTGGGTCGGTTGAAATACCAATTTTTAAGGCTTCGATTGCAGGAATTAATTTATCAAGGAATTTTTCGGCTGTCCCCTCACCAACTGGCACAACAACTGGAAGCGCCATGCAGCGTTCGCCAGCAGAGCCATAGGCCGCGCCAACAATATCCTTAACCGCCTGATCCATATTGGCATCTGGCATTATAATTCCATGATTTTTCGCCCCGCCCATACATTGTGCGCGTTTACCATATTTGGCAGCTTCGTGATATACATAATGGGCAATATCGGATGAACCAACGAATGAAACCGCTTTAATATCTGGATGCTGCAAGATTGCGTCAACGGCTTCTTTATCGCCATTTATAACATTCAAAAGGCCAGCGGGTGCACCTGCTTCGATAAATAATTCTGCCAAGCGAATTGGAACCGATGGATCACGCTCTGATGGTTTTAAAATAACCGCATTTCCTGTCGCGATTGCAACACCAAACATCCACATTGGAATCATTGCAGGGAAATTAAACGGCGTTATTGCCGCAACCACACCCAATGGAACACGCACCGAATAAACATCAACCCCTGGGCCCGCACCTAAAGTATGATCACCTTTTTGATTTTGCGGAATACCACAGGCAAATTCAACCACATCAAGGCCACGAATAATATCACCCTTGGCATCAGCAATGACTTTACCATGTTCAGATGATAATAAATGCGCCAATTCATCCATATTTTTTTCAACTAAAGCTTTGAAATCAAACATGATACGGGCGCGGCGTTGTGGGTTTACGTGCGCCCATTCTTTTTGGGCTTGTTTGGCATTTTGCACGGCATTATCAATTTCAGTAACATTGGCAAGGGCAACTTTACCCTGTAATTCGCCTGTTGATGGATTGTAAAAATCACCAAAGCGCCCAGATTGGCCTTCAATTTTTTTGCCGCCTATAAAATGCCCAACATTACGCATATTCTTCCCCATCTTTTAAATAAATCAATCTTTATAGGTTGCACAAAATCGTGTAAACACCAAATTTCGCATCATGAAGCGGTGTTTTTGCAGGTGAGATTCAGTGTCAAACATAATTAATTGGGATAATTTACGCATATTTTTAAGCGCGGCAAGAAAGAATAATATCGCCGAGGCGGCAATAGATTTAAAACTTGATGAAACAACAGTTGCCCGCCGCTTAAGACGACTTGAAGAAGATTTAGGGCAAATACTTTTCGAAAAACACCGCCGCGGTCATCAACTTACCAATGCAGGAACACAATTATTAGAAAAATGCGAAGAAGTTGAATTACAAACCGGTTCAATTTTTGGGCGCAAAATTGATAATGATAGAAATATCAAAGGCACAATAAGATTAAGTGCAGCCGAAGGTTTTGGCGCAAATATTTTAACAAAAACAATTTCAAAATTCCATAAATTATACCCTGATATTGAAATTGATTTGGTTTCTGGCAGCGGCTTCTTAAGCCTTTCACGGCGCGAGGCAGATATTGCAATCGGCCTTTCAAAACCGAAATCAAAATTGATTATTTCAAAGCCATTGCTTGAATATGAACTTGGCCTTTATTGTTCAAAAAATTACGAGAAAGCAGACAGCATCAAAGACAAAAATGACTTGGAAAATCATACTTTGATTGGATATGTCGATGATCTAATTTACGCCCCAGAACTTAGATATTTTGAGGAAGTCTTTCCCTATTTTAAACCACGCCTTAGATGTTCATCGATTATTGCCAAGAAAAATTTGGTCGAACAGGGTGTTGGTATTGCTATCTTACCGAATTTCATTGCAGACGATAATTTAACGCGCCTATTAAGCAATGAAATTTCAATTTCGCGCACATTTTGGCTTTCATCACACAAGAGTATAATTGATACAAAGCGCTATCGCGTTTTTGAAAAATTCTTATTTGAAAACATAAAAAGCAAAATTTAGTTTTCGCCAGACCACATTTCAAAAAAACTTCTGTGATGCGCAAGAAATAAGTGTTCAGTTTCTTCACGGCTCATATAATCAAGTCCAAATGTTGCAAACATTGATGCGCAAGCGGCAATTGGTGAACAAAATAGACGTGCAAGAATTTCCGAATTTTCGCCTTGAACTTCTTTATTTTTAAGCCCTTTTTCAAATAGGTCTTTTATCGTTAAAAAGATTGGCAATTTGAACTTTTCCCTAATTAATTGAGTAACATTAGGGAAATTATCGCTTTCAAGAATGGCAATACGCCATGGCGCAAGTATGACAGGTGAACTTAAGCCATCAACGGCATTCATCAAAATTGTATAAGCCTCGTCCTTGACGCTTTTTTCGGTGTTTACAATACGCTCAACAATTTCATTACGGCGTGCAACAAGGACAATATCAACCCACGCGGCAAACAACTCCTCCTTGGAGGAGAAATAGCGATAAACTATGGGCTTTGTAACATTAATAGCCTCTGCTATGTCTGACATACGCGTTCCAGAATAACCATTTTGGCAAAATAATTTTGTTGCCGCATCAATGATAAGTGAACGCCTATCAGAAGATGTATCATCATTGGTTATCATAGTTTTTTCCATTCTCGGTTTGCCCCCAAAATCCAATGGAATTACATCGTGCAGACACCGCCTTAAACCAAATAAAGAATTGTGCAGTATTCATAATTCAGCATAATAAATTTATCATATATGGATAGGGGTTTTATCAGTTAGTCACTGGTAACAACTGCGAATTTTTCAATATTTAGAAAGCCTATATCCGCGAAACCGTTTTCACTATTGAAAAAATTCAAGTATTCAATATGAACATTTATTCATATTTCGTCTTTTACTTAGTAATAACCTAAACAATATAAAACAATTATTATAAAATTGTGTGGCTTTGCGCAACTTTACCAAATATGTAGCCTGTGACTTGTGCATAATTACTGAAAAAAATTTCAACTAGAAAATGAAAATTGGATTGGTAACTAAAATTTTTATAACGCCTTAAAGACTTACCAATGCGTAATTCTAATTTTCTGCAAAAAAATTGGGCAAACCCGCACAAAAAATAATGTCTTTATTTGCAACCTGAACAAATTCCCTAAAATAACAATCACATAGTAAAAATACACAAAAACTCTTATTTTCACTATCTAAATATGTGCCTTAGGAGTGATTCGCCCGCTCAAGAATGCATAAAGAATGAATTTTGCAACCTAAAATAACAAACAGGCCCCATACAATTAAGTATGGGGCCTATAAATTTATTCACAATGAATGGGCTATTAGAAGTCCATACCACCCATGCCGCCACCTGGCATTGCAGGCATTGGGCTATCTTTTTTAGGTGCTTCTGTGATTGCCGCTTCTGTTGTGATGATCAATGACGCAACAGATGCCGCATCTTGAAGAGCAGTACGAACAACTTTCACAGGGTCGATAATGCCAGTTGTAACCATATCAACATATTCTTCTGTTTGCGCATTAAAGCCATATGAAGGAGAATTGTTTTCAAGGATTTTACCAACAACGATAGAACCTTCAACGCCAGCGTTTTCAACGATTTGACGAATTGGTGATTGCAATGCTTTTTTCACGATTGCGATACCTGCGTTTTCGTCATCATTGATGCCAACAACTTTGATATTTTGTGATGCGCGAAGCAATGCAGTACCACCACCAGGGACGATACCTTCTTCAACCGCAGCGCGGGTTGCATTCAATGCATCATCAACGCGGTCTTTGCGCTCTTTAACTTCAACTTCTGTCATGCCGCCAACGCGGATAACAGCAACACCGCCAGCAAGTTTTGCCAAACGTTCTTGAAGTTTTTCACGGTCATAATCAGAAGAAGTTTCTTCGATTTGACGTTTGATTTGTGCAACGCGTGCTTCGATGTCAGTTTTCTCACCAGCGCCATCAACGATTGTTGTGTCATCTTTGCGGATTGTTACTTTTTTCGCTGTACCCAACATTTCCAAAGAAACGTTTTCAAGTTTGATACCCAAATCTTCAGATACAACTTGGCCACCAGTAAGGATTGCAATATCTTCCAACATTGCTTTACGGCGATCACCAAAACCAGGTGCTTTAACCGCAACAACTTTAAGACCACCGCGAAGTTTATTAACAACCAAAGTTGCCAATGCTTCACCTTCAACATCTTCAGCGATAATCAAAAGCGGGCGACCGCCTTGAACAACAGCTTCAAGAATTGGAAGCATAGGTTGCAAAGAAGAAAGCTTTTTCTCGAAAATCAAGATAAGTGGATTTTCTAATTGTGCTTCCATTTTGTCAGGGTTTGTCACGAAATATGGTGACAAATAACCACGATCAAATTGCATACCTTCAACAACGTCTAATTCAGTTTCAGCAGATTTTGCTTCTTCAACTGTGATAACGCCTTCATTGCCAACTTTAGACATCGCATCAGCAATCATTTTACCGATAGATTCTTCGCCATTCGCAGAAATTGTACCAACTTGTGCAATTTCAGATGAATCAGAAACTTTTTTCGCAGAAGCAGAAAGATTTGCAACAACTTCGGTAACCGCTTTATCGATACCGCGTTTCAAATCCATTGGGTTACGGCCAGAAGATACAGATTTCATACCTTCACGAACAATTGCCTGTGCAAGAACAGTTGCAGTTGTTGTACCGTCGCCAGCAACATCATTAGTTTTGCTTGCAACTTCGCGCAATAATTGCGCACCAAGATTTTGGAATTTATCTTCAAGTTCGATTTCTTTAGCAACAGAAACACCATCTTTTGTAGTGCGCGGCGCGCCAAAAGATTTTTCCATAACAACAAAACGACCTTTAGGGCCCAAAGTTACTTTTACCGCATTTGCAAGAATATCAACGCCTTGCAACATTTTTTCGCGGGCTTCTGAACCAAAATTTACAATTTTAGCAGCCATTATATTTTCTCCTAATTATTAGCCCAAAACACCAAGAACGTCAGATTCTTTCATAATCAAAAGATCTTGACCGTTGATTTTAACTTCTGTGCCAGACCATTTGCCGAAAAGAATTTTGTCGCCAACTTTAACTTCAAGGGCAACAAATTTGCCGTCTTCATCACGAACACCAGAACCAACAGCGATAATTTCGCCTTCTTGTGGTTTTTCTTTTGCAGTGTCAGGAATAATAATACCGCCAGTTGTTTTGGTTTCTTCTTCAGTACGTTTAACCAAAACGCGGTCACCTAATGGACGAAAGCTCATAATAATCTCCCTATGATGAGTTTCAAAATAAAACATTCTATTAGCATACATGCCGGCGCGGATAAGTTTTAGCACTCACCACACCCGACTGCTAACAATGGGGAGTTAGGAGTGAGAAGAAGCAGAGTCAAGGGCTGGCTGTAATTGATGTTGAAAAAATGATAGTTGCACTAGCAGCAAAAAACAAAACTTATCGAAAAACAGACAAATTATTATTGCCAAAATTTTGTTTAGCGCTTAGCCTGAACAAAATTGGTGAGGGTAATATGGGAATTAATTTTTCAAGACGCGAAACTTTGGCAGGGGCAAGTGCATTAATTGCAAGCATAAATTTTCAAAATGCATTCGCCGATAGTTTTGATTTTTCAGCCTTTTTAGAAAAACTAACCTATGACAGGCTTAAAAACAGCCCCGAACAATGCACAAGTCTTAATATTGACCCCAATAAAGTTGGCGGCCCCTATTCATCAAAACTGACCGACAAAAGTTCCAAGGCAATTGCGCATCGTATAAAAAATCAAGAAAGATTGCTTGGCGAATTAAAAAAAATTGATGCTTCAAAACTCTCTGACAATGATGCAATGACGCTTAATATCCTTAAAAGTTCAACCCAATATAGTGTTGATATTGCCAAAGTCGGTATTGGCGACAGTATGGGGCAGGCATCGCCATATGTTATATCGCAATTAACAGGCAGCTATCAAAGTTTCCCTGACTTTATGGATGGGCAGCATAAAGTTAAAAATAAAGATGATGCTGATGCATGGCTTTTAAGGCTGAATGCTTTTGCCACCCAAATGCAGGACGATCTTTCACGTGCCAAATCTGATTTCCAAAATGGCATAATTCCGCCTTCTTATATTTTGGACACCACAATTAAACAATTAAATGTGGTCATAGATGGCGGCGCAAAAAATAGCCCATTGGTTTCTTCATTAATCAAAAAAGCCAATGATGCGAAATTGGATGGTAATGCCTATGGGCAAGAAGCCACCAAAATTTTTGAGGCGAAAATTTTACCCCAATATATTGCCACACGCGATGCAATCAAAGAAATCCGTAATTCGTCAAAACCAATTGCAGGTGTTGGGCAATTTAAGAATGGCGATAAATTTTACGAAAAAGCTTTGGCACGCGCCACAACAACCAATATGACGCCAAAAGAAGTTCATGAATTGGGCAAAAGTATTCTTGTGCAAACCAATGCCCAAATGGATGAATTGCTTAAACAGATTGGATATAAAGATGGCACATTAGCGGCAAGAATGGAAAAATTATATTCCGACCCTAATTATGCTTATCCAAACAATGATGAAGGCAAGGCCAAGGTTTTGGCTGATATTAATGTCATGGTTGAAGGCATGAATGCGCGCCTTGGCGAATTGTTTGAAACCCTTCCAAAAGCGAAAGTAGAAGTTAAGGCAGTTCCAAAATATATCGAAGCGGGTGCGCCAAACGGTTATTATCAACGCCCTGCAATTGATGGTTCGCGCCCTGGATTTTATTTTATCAATTTACGTGACACAAAGGGATGGCCAAAATGGTCTTTACCAACATTAACCTATCACGAAGCAAGCCCTGGGCATCACAATCAAATTGCATTGGCACAGGAAAATAAATCATTGCCATTCATTCGCGCAAATATGATGGGCTTTACCGCTTATTCCGAAGGTTGGGCTTTATATGCCGAACAAATTGCCGATGAAATTGGAATGTATGAAAATAATCCTGCTGGAAGGCTTGGCTATTTACAATCAACGGCATTCCGCGCTTCACGCCTTGTTGTTGATACGGGAATGCATGCTTTTGGTTGGTCAAAACAACAGGCAATTGATTATATGTATCAAACCACCGGTAAATTCATCCCACAAATTGAAAGTGAGATTGAACGCTATATAGTATGGCCGGGGCAAGCATGTTCATACATGATTGGTCGCCAAAAAATTGTTGAATTACGTGAATATGCCAAAGCAAAAATGGGCGATAAATTTGATATTCGCAAATTCCATAATATAGTCCTATCACAGGGCGCAGTTCCACTTGATATATTGGAAAAAATCGTAAAAAATTGGGCAAATGCATAAGAGGTTATAATGACATTTAAAATATCCCGCCGTTCGGCATTAATTGGTGCAGGTTCGTTTTCAGCACTAAATTTAATTGGTCAAAATGCGTTTGCAAAATCTTATTCTGTAAACGAAATCGCCGACAAAATCGCCAATGACATTTTACGCGACAGCCCTGAAAGCTGCACAACTTATACAATTGCGCCATCATTAGTTGGCGGCCCTTATGTTGGTAAAGTTTCGGATAGATCGCTTGCAGCGGAAAATGTGCGCAATAAATTGGTTGGTGATTGGATTGCAAAACTTTCAAAAATCCCAAGCAAAGGGCTTTCAAAAACTGATTATTTGACGCAAAAAATCGTTTTATCTAGCGCCAAATATTCACATGCGGCGGCAAAATTTGGCTTTGGTGATGCAGGATATGGTTCACCAAACCCATATATTATTTCACAGCTTACTGGCTCGTATGTTGGTTTCCCTGATTTTATGGCGTCGCAACATCCAGTTAAAACAAAAGATGATGCAGATGGTTGGATTTCACGCCTTAATGGCTTTGTAAAACAATTAAAGGATGAAACCGCGCGCTCTATTGCTGATGCAAAAAAAGGAATTATGCCGCCAAAATTCATTATTGAAACTTCATTGAAACAATTGCGGGCGTCATATGATGATAAAAACCCTGTTTTGGTTGAAGTATTGGCAAAAAAATCAAAAGAGGCTGGCCTTGATGCCGATGCTTATAAAGCCAAGGCACAGGAAGTTTATGATAAAAAAATCCTTCCCGCCTATAAAAACCTTATTGATACTTTTGAAGGCTTTTTAAAAACTGCAAGCATGGATGCAGGGGTATGGAAATTACCAAAGGGCGACGAATATTATAAAGCCTGCCTTGCTTATTGGACAACAACCAATAAAACCCCTGATGAAGTTCATGAAATGGGCAAAGCGCTTGTTATTAGTCTTGGCAAAGAAATTGACGCGGGACTTAAACAATTGGGTTATGCTGAAGGTTCAATTGCCGATAGAATGGCAAAATTATCGGTTGATCCGCGCTATATTTACGCCAATAATGATGATGGCAAGGCAAAATTGCTTAAAGACATCAATGGCATGGTTGATGATATTTATGCCCGCCTTCCAAACGCCTTTGCCACACTTCCAAAGGCAAAATTAGAAGTTCGCCGTGTTCCACAATATACCGAAGCGGGTGCGCCGGGCGGATATTATAATTCCCCTGCCCCTGACGGTTCGCGCCCTGGTGCTTATTATATTAATTTGCGCGATACAGCGGCATGGCCGAAATGGTCATTGCCAACTTTAACCGCGCATGAAGGCATTCCTGGACATCATAACCAAATCTCACTTGCGCAAGAAGCAAAGGGAATTCCATTCATTCGCTCCAAAATGTTATGGTTCGGGGCTTATGGCGAAGGTTGGGCTTTATATTCCGAAACTGTTGCCGATGAACTTGGGCTTTATGAAAACGACCCTGCAGGGCGAATTGGCTATTTGCAATCAATGGCATTCCGTGCCGCACGTTGTGTTGTTGATACTGGCCTACATGCAAAAAAATGGTCAAAACAACAAGCAATTGATTATATGCACCAAGCAACAGGCGATGAAATAGATGCCATCACAACGGAAATCGAGCGCTATTGCGTTTGGCCTGGTCAGGCAACTTGCTATATGGTTGGGCGCGTAAAAATAATGGAATTACGCGAAAAAGCCAAAAAAGCACTTGGCGAAAAATTCAATATCAAAACCTTCCACGACAAAGTCCTACTTCAAGGCGCAATGCCTTTGGATGTCCTCGAAGAAGTGATTGATGATTATATCAAAACTGGTGCTTAATTTGTTTCA
Organism: Hyphomonadaceae bacterium; assembly: GCA_027492515.1. Classification (GTDB taxonomy): domain Bacteria; phylum Pseudomonadota; class Alphaproteobacteria; order Caulobacterales; family Aquidulcibacteraceae; genus Pseudaquidulcibacter. The sequence goes on along the minus strand of JAPUEP010000097.1, from coordinate 1,075 downwards.
AAGGCGATGATTTGAGTCAAAATCATCGCCTTTGAACAAGCCAAACGCCAAAAAGAATAACCAAAAGCGCAATACCTGCGGTGGTTGGTATTTTTTCGCTAAATGCCAAATAGCCAATCAAAATTGAAACAAATGGCACAAGGTTAGAGAAATTGGCAACCATTACAGGGCCAATTACATGAACCAATCTTACATATAAAATTGATGCCAAAGCAGTTGGCCCAATTCCTAGGCCAATAAGGCTTAATATTTCTGGCATTGCCAAATTCGGAAAATGACCATTATTTGCAAAGAATGCAAATGGCGTTGAAATTATTGCCGAACAAAAGACAAAACCAAATGAAATCGCAATCGGGTCAATTTTTGGATTAGTAAGGCGAACAATGATTAAAGCCGCGCCATAGCAAAACGCACCTAATAATAATATTGCCTGCGCCCAAATTGGTGAATTAATTCCACCATTCAATATGCTAGGCGCAAATAAAATAAAAATTCCAAGCACACCAAGCAAAACACCAATGCCGTTTTTAAGACCTATTTTTTCACTCTTAATGAAAAAATGTGCCAAAACAGCCGCCGCCATTGGCGTTGCAGAAAGATAAATTGATGCAAGCGCCGACGAAACATGGGTTTGCGCAACACTAATAAGAAAGAATGGGATTAAAGAACCAACAATCCCCGTTGCCGCCATCAAAACCCATGACCGAACATCATAAATTGATGGAATTTTTTTGTTTAAAACTTTGCAAACCAAAAATAAAAATATTGCACCAATCCAAAGGCGCATTGAAACAACAAAAATTGGCGGCAAATTACTTATCGCAAGGCGCGTTAATGCATAAGCCGAGCCCCAAAGAAAAACCAATAATGTTAAAATTGCCCAATCAATTATTTTGGTGTTTGTTGTCATTAATTTTTGCCAGAAGTTTTAATTGGAAAAACGATTATTGCTTCATGTTCCCCTTCTGAGGAAATTATCAAACTTTCGCTATCTGGGATTTTTGCTATACTTTCACCCTGTTTAAGGCGCGAACTTTCAAGTTTTACGGCTTCGATAATTTCACCTTGTCGAAGA
>JAPUEP010000096.1 GCA_027492515.1 Hyphomonadaceae bacterium | reverse complement strand
TTTTTGATTTCTAAATCATGGGCATTTGGCGCATCTTCAACTTCTTTTGGCTCATCTAGTAATGAGAACATAGCACCCATATCAATCAGACCAACCGTAATCTCACGATATAAAGTGCCAATGAAATTAAGCGGCATCGCAAGCTGCATCATGAAGGCATTAATCATCACAAAATGCCCTAATGTTTGCTTACCCGACACAACTTCATTCGCACTCATAAGCATTACGATTAACATCGCGCTAGAGAATATAAGCGCCTGCCCAAAATTTAGCCATGCAAGTGAAGTATATGTTTTAATCGCCGCTTTTTCATACATTTCGGTTGATTTATTATAGCGGTTTATTTCCAATTCTTCATTGGAGAAATATTTTACGGTTTCATAATTAAGAATACTATCAAACGCCTTACTAATGGCGTCGGTATCGGCTTCATTCATGTCTTTACGAATTTGGATACGTTGGTTTGACGCCCAAATTGAAAACCAAACATAAAGAATTGTCATTGCCGTAATGATTACAACATAGACCCATGAAAATTGGTTAGTAAGAATGACGGCGGTCAAAACAAATTCAATCACCGTTGGGACACCAAACATCATTGCAAGGCGAACTATGGTTTCAATACCATTTTTGCCACGCTCAATAACCCGCGAAAGGCCACCTGTGCGGCGCTTTAAATGAAAACGCAGTGATAGATTATGCAAATGCTGAAAAGCGCGATTTGAAAGGCCACGCACCGCATGTTGCCCCACCGCAGCAAACAACGCATCGCGTAAATTATTCAATGCCTGTGATAAAAAACGCGCGCCATTATATGCAACAACCATAATAATCGGCGATAAAATTATCAATTCCCAAAAACTAAGGTTCGCAGGATGCGCCGCGCCAAAGGCATTGGTCGCCCATTTGTAAGTATATGGAATAAGAACTGTAACAATCTTTCCCAAAACCATCGCCACAAGCGCAAAAACCACTTGGAACTTTAAATCCATCCGACCTTTGGGCCAAATATAGGGCCAAACAAAATCAAGTGTTTCTTTTGCGCCTCGTGGCGCTTGCGGGAAATTTTCGTGTGGTTGCGACATTTTTTAGTTTTCTGAATATTATTGGCTTTGAGATTTGTTGCAGACAAAGCTTATTTCGATATAATCGAAATATAGGACGTAATCAAAAAAAACCAAGGGGAATTAGCTTTAAAATGTCATATTATGTTATGCACGAACAGGGCAAACAAATTTATCTTCTTTTTTTTCGCACCTTATGCCGTATTCCTCTTGCAATATATCTACAGCATTTTGAGAAGTTTCCTCATCGCCACTCTCCGCAACCTTTGTGAACCAACTTTGTGCTTTTGAATGATCTTCTTCAACGCCATCGCCATTAAGATACATTATTCCAACCAAAGTCATGGAGTGATAATTCCCATTTTCTGCGGCAAATAACAAATTCTTAAAAGCCAAAGCCTTATCAACTTTAACACCGTCGTCAAAATAATCACCATCATCATAATAATAAATTGCGCCCATCACAAATGCCGCACTTACATCGCCTAATTGTTTGGATTTTTCATAATACTCAATAGATTTTGCGTGGTTCTTTTGAACACCAACTCCATTAAAATAAGAGTATCCAAGGTTAAAATAGGCATCAGAATCACCTGATTCAGCAGCTTTTTCAAATAATTTTATTGCTTCGGATAAATCATTTTTGGTAAATTTTGCGCCCTGAATATATGCCCCCAGGCGCACCATAGCTTTTACATTTCCTAAATTTATGGCATCTCTATAGTATTTTTCAGCTTTATCGATATTTTTTTCGATATATTTGCCTTCAAAATAATAATCCCCCAAATCTAGTGCCGCTTCACCATAAGATTTAGAAATTTCTTCAAGGTCTTTGAAGCCTTTTTCTGGATTTTTATGTACGCCCTCATAACCATATATCAACATGTCTGAACGATACATAATACCGTCCCAAGAACCTAGATTTGCAGCTTTATCATAATATTCATAAGCTTTTTTATAATCCACTTTTCCATTTTCGCCATTAAAATAAATATAGCCAAGCTTTAAATACGCACCCGAAGATTGATCGTCTTTTGCAGCAAGTTCATAGTATTTTACTGCGGTCTTTGTATCTTTTTCGACCCCATCACCAAAGCGATAAATATTTCCAAGCGTTAACGCAGCAAAAATACTTCCGTTTTCAGCGGCATAGTTCAATTTTTCTAAACCAATTTTTTTATCTTCTTTGACGCCACTACCTGAAAAATATAACCAACCCAACCCAAAATCACCAGATAGTGAACCAAGTTCCGAAGCTTTTTGGTAATATTCAAATGCTTTGGAATAATCTTGCTTTACCCTTTTGCCATTTTCATAAGCTTCCCCAATATAATAATTTGCAAGTGCATTATCGTGTTCAGCAGCAATTTGATATAATTCAAAAGCTTTAGCTTTAGCTTTTTCGGGCCTATCATCTTCATCATAAATCTCACCTAAGGCTACCATTGAATCATAATGTTCTAGCTTTATTGCGCGCTCATAATATTTTATAGCTTGGGCTTCATTTTTTGGTTCATAAGAGCCCCAAAGCGCCAAATTTCCTAGTCTATAAAGTGCTTCATCAGATCCTAATTCCGCAGCTTCTTTATATAATTGCAAACCAAGTTTTATGTCTTTTTTTAAGAATTTATCGTCAAAATAATAACC
>JAPUEP010000095.1 GCA_027492515.1 Hyphomonadaceae bacterium | reverse complement strand
ATACCAAGCCAATTCAAATCGGTACGAATGCCTTCTTCAAATTCTTGGCGATGGGTGATATTAAGGTTTAGATTTTTTGCATCTGCCAAAGTATCGATGCCATTTGAAATCTCGCTAAGCGATCTTTTGATATCATTACCAATATAAACGCCAACCCAAACATAAATTATGCCCGCAATAAAAAGTAAGGTTCCAAATTTTGTGATGGCTTTGAAGAAATCGGCATTTACATCATCAATAAAAATTGATGTTCCAATTATCCAACCCCAGTCATTGGTTTGGGTTACATAAGACATAACAGGAAATGCTTTTTTGCTTTTGCTTTCAGGCTTTACAAGTGAATATTCAACATGGCCCTGCTTTTGATTTTTCACTAATTGCACCATGCTTTGATAATAATTTTTACCCTTTGCATCTTTGGTTTGTGAAACATCTTTGCCGTTCAATTCGGGTGAAAGCGGCTGCATTATCATTTTGGCATTATTGTCGATTATAAAATAATAATTATTCTTATCATAGCGCAGAGATTTTATAGTTTCCAAAGTTTCTTTTTGTGCTTGTTCAATGGAAAGAATGCCTTGTTTTTGTTTGTTGATATTAGAATTAACAATGCTTTGTGCAACTTCAACACTATGAAAAGTCATGTCTTTTCGATCTCTAATCATGTTAAAGCGTGCATCAATAAGGGCAAATAAAGTGCCAATTGTCATAGCCGATAGGGCAATAATAATAATGCCAAGCAATTTATAATTTAAAGATATGTTTTCAAGTTTAAAAGAAATTTTCATCTTAAAGCACGCACAATTTAATCTAGCTGAATAGAAAAACACCAATAACTATCATAGATTGTAGGTCGCTTTAAATTTGGTTAATTTGAAATGCTTGTTTTTAAGCAAAATACTCAAGGCACCAATTTTGCTTAACAAGTATCTGTTTTTAAATGATATTATAACCCCGCTTTATTTTGTCGCACCATTTGTGTTTTGGCAGTAAAAATAAAGCACTTTGTAATGACGTTAGTTTAGGGTGGAGTGGCGCACCCTGACTTATTTTTGTTCGAACGAAATAAGATGTCAAGAAAAAGCAAAAACCACGCTTTTTGATTTTTCTTGTCCGCTTGGTTCCAAATTCCTGAGTGAGCGCGAAGCGCGAGGGTGGGAATTTGAGAGAGTGGCGCGCCCGAGACGATTCGAACGTCCGACCAACGCCTTCGGAGGGCGCTACTCTATCCAGCTGAGCTACGGGTGCGTTGAAATTGACATAAGTTAAAGCTGTGGTTTGGGCAAGTGTTTGATGCTTTGCTTGCGGCTACAATCTATGTATTTTAGCTTTTTTTCAACACAAAGGAATAATATGCGATATTTACATACTATGGTTCGGGTCAAAAACCTTGATGAAGCGTTGAAGTTTTATTGCGACGGTCTTGGGCTTAAAGAAGTTAGGCGTAGCGAAAGCCAAAAGGGTCGTTTCACACTTGTGTTTCTTAGCGCCGATGAAGATATGGAAAGCGCAATCGCGACAGAGTTGAAACGCGGCGCACCACATGTTGAGCTTACTTATAATTGGCCCGATGAAAATGGAAATATAGAAGATTATCAAGGTGGTCGAAATTTTGGCCATTTAGCCTATGAGGTTGATAATATTTATGATTATTGTTCGCACTTACAAAGCATGGGCATTATAATTAATCGCCCACCACGCGATGGGCAAATGGCCTTTGTACGAAGCCCCGATAATATTTCAATTGAAATTCTACAAAAAGGAAGCCCACTTGCGCCCCAAGAACCATGGTTATCTATGACAAATATTGGCGAGTGGTAGAAATAAAAATGTCGCCATGCTGGGGTCATGGCGACATTAAGAATAAACTGACCGCCTGCCTCGTCGGCGGTCAATTTAAATTACCATTTGTATTTTAGACCAACCATGTAAGTACGTGGTGGACCTTCTTGAGAAGGGTCAGGTGCATAAGAAGGGCTTCCGCCTGCTGGTGTGAAACCACCAGTCCAGCCAGAATATTTCTTATTAACCCAATCAAAGGCGTTATAAACTTGACCTTCAACAATCAACGTGTTGCCATTTGGCATGTTGAATTCTTTAGATAGTCTAAAGTCAATTTGCTTAAAGCCAATTTTTTCGCGTGGTAGTAAATTGGCATCGATAGTACGCAAAGTTGTTCCACCCGCGCCATTATCAAAGAATCCAATTTGCTGGAACGGTGTGCCACGACGTAGGTTCACAATACCTGATAGGCGGATATCCCATGGTAAGTCTTTGATAAATGTTCCATAGAATGCCCATGGGTTTACACCTTCAGCATAGTGCCAACCGCTTGCCGGTGCACTTGCATAATCGAACATAAACACATCATTGTGACCAGTTGCTTCAGCATCATTAAGCTCTAATTTTGCTGTCCAACCATAACCATCATTTTTGGTATATGCTTTATCAGCAGTTAGATATAATGAAGTTTGGCGATTTCTACGGTCTGATCTTGATACAAGCAAATTGCCGTATCCTGGAACGCCATCGCCCCATGGTTGAGTTTGGAATTGATCGCCATGTGTGCCATCCCATGCGTTGCCCCATGTTCCGTCTGTTTGGCGGTTACCCAATACCCAGTTGAATAAATCATGTCCTTCAACATGCTCAACAATAGCTTCGGTTTGGATTTTACCAAACTTTTTGCGAATGACAAGGCTGAACTTATCATTG
>JAPUEP010000094.1:321-21304 GCA_027492515.1 Hyphomonadaceae bacterium | reverse complement strand
GCCAATAAAATCCGGCACGCCCAGATTTTCGCGCCACTTATTAATTTTTGAAATGTCATCATTAAGTGCCTGCAATTCGCCTTCATTGGGCCAATTGCGCCCCTTTGGTGGTGCTTGGTCACCCATCCATTCAGCGCCTTGGTGCGTGAATTCAAATGGCGAATAATAATGGACAGTTGCAACAACATAAGGATCATTTGGCGGAAGGCGTAAATTATCCATCCCACCCATACCGCCCCATGCGTCGCCCGCTAAAATAACTGTTCTGGTTGGGTTGTGGCGGCGAATTAATGATAATGCTTCGAATTGGGTTTTGTTTACGCGTGCACCTGAAAAATTATCTTTTGGCTCATTTATGATTTCAAAAATGAGGTTTTGCGGCGCTTTTGAATAATGATATGAAAGTTGATCCCAAATTGCCAATAATTTTGGCTCATTTTTATCGGGATTTTCATATAATTCTTCAAAATCATGAACATCAATAATTACATTCAAATTATATTTTAATGCCCAAGAAATTATTGTGTCTACACGTGATAAGAATTTAGGATCAATTGTATAGGGTGCGTCATTTGAAATATGCAATGACCATCTTATTGGAATTCTTACACTATCAAAACCAACAGATTTAATCGTGGCAAAATTACTTTCTTCAAAAGTAAAAGACCAATCGCCTTCATGTGGTGCATTAAGGCCATTGCCCATATTTATACAATTATTAATTGGGAAATATGCTTTTGATTCTGAAATTTTATTTTGTGGTCCATATTGCCAATAAGTTTGGGCAACAGCCGCGCCAGATAACAAACCAAATGCCGCAACAGATAAAGCGCAGATTTTGGCATTATTTGCACAAAAATTCCCTAATTTGCGTATAAAATGTTCCAATTAAATACCCACTTTCTAAGTTTTTAAAAACATGCAAAAATTGTGAAATAATCTAATGGTATGAATTCAATCAAATTAGCTTGACAATTTATACCTTATTTCACAAACCAAAACACTATGCATCCTGATCAGCAAATCATCCACCATTTTTCTTTAAGCATTACGATTGCTGGTATTTTGGTATTTGTTACCGCCACGGTTCACTTTATTGGGCTTTCAATTCTTGCAATATGGATGCGAACACGCGAATGGAATCAAAAGACACATGAAGTAAGGCCATTATGGCGGCGCTATTTGGCAATTTTATGGGTTGTTTTTGGCCTTTTTGGAATGCACACAATTGAAATTTGGTTATATGCTTTATTGTATCGCTATGGCCTTGGGGCATTTCCAGACTTAGAGCAATCGCTTTATTTTTCTACCATAACTTTTGTTTCGCTTGGTAATGGTGATGTTGTAATGCCGCGCGCTTGGCGCCTTGTTGGAGCAATTGAGGCGGTGAATGGTGTGGTATTGCTTGGTTGGTCAACTGCGTTTTTTATCACTGTTGTAAGTCGCCTTCGTGTGCTAGAACATGAATGGCTTGAAAACTATAGACCAAAGCATGATAATCTAAACGCTGAAACACAAACAAAGCCATAGACGTTTATAAATTTAAAATATATATGCAAATTATTCTTATTCCAAAAGGAATATTTATTTAACCTAGTTATATATGTAAGTTTGAGGATTCAAATATGTTCAACAAAATTTTGATTGCCAATCGTGGGGAAATTGCGGTTCGTGTTATAAAAACTGCGCGCCGAATGGGTATCAAAACTGTTGTTGTATATTCTGACGCTGATGAAGGTTCTTTGGCTGTGGAAATGGCTGATGAAAAAGTTCATATTGGCCCAAGCCCTGCGTCACAATCATATTTGGTTGCAGATAAAATTATTGATGCATGTAAACAAACTGGTGCGCAAGCGGTTCACCCTGGTTTTGGTTTCTTGTCTGAAAATCAAGGTTTTGCACAGCGTCTTAAGGATGAAGGCATCGTTTTCATTGGCCCAAATCCATATGCGATTGGCGCTATGGGCGATAAAATTGAATCTAAAAAAGCGGCGCAAGCGGCAGGTGTTTCTTGCGTTCCGGGTTTTATTGGTGAAATCCGCGATACCGAACATGCATTAGAAATTTCAAAAGATATTGGCTATCCTGTAATGATTAAGGCATCAGCAGGTGGTGGCGGTAAAGGTATTCGTATCGCCTATAATGACCAAGAAGTATTAGAAGGCTTTCCCGCCGTTAAGGCCGAGGCGATTGGCGCATTCGGTGATGATAGAATTTTCATCGAAAAATTCATTACCGCGCCGCGCCATATTGAAATTCAAATTTTGGGCGATAAGCATGATAATGTGGTTTATTTATTCGAACGTGAATGTTCAATTCAACGACGCAATCAAAAAGTAATCGAAGAAGCCCCATCACCTTTATTAGACGAAGCAACTCGCAAAAAAATGGGCGAGCAAGCTGTGGCTTTGGCAAAAGCGGTTAATTATGATTCAGCGGGCACCGTTGAGTTTGTGGCATCTGGAGTTGATAAATCATTCTATTTCCTTGAAATGAACACCCGCCTTCAGGTTGAACACCCAGTTACAGAAATGATTACTGGCCTTGATCTTGTTGAGCAAATGATACGTGTTGCTTATGGTGAAGCATTATCATTCAAACAAGAAGATTTAAAAATCAATGGTTGGGCAATGGAAAGCCGCGTTTATGCCGAAGATCCATATCGTGGCTTCTTGCCATCAATTGGCCGCCTAAAACGCTATCAGCAACCGCAAGAGCGTGAATTTATGGGCGGGAAAATCCGCGTTGATTCTGGTGTGCGTGAAGGTGATGAAATTTCAATGCACTATGACCCAATGATTGCAAAGCTAATCTGTTGGAATAAAGACCGCATAAGCGCAATTGATACATCGCGCGCCGCATTGGATGAATTCATCATCAATGGTATCGCGTCAAACACACCATTCGTATCGACCATTATGGGCCAAGATTTGTTCCGTTCAGGTAACATAACAACCGCCTATATCGGAACTGAATTCAAAGAAGGCTTTAAAGGCGCGCCATTAAATGAAGAGGCGACATATCTTTTGGCATCGGTTGCGGCATTGGTTCACACAAAAAAACGCGCCCAAGAAATGTCAACCGATGTTGCACGCAAATCACTTGCAACGGCGATTAATCCACCAAGAATGGATTGGGTTGTTTCGATTAATGATGAATATCACCCGCTTCATATTGAACCAAAGGAAAATGGCGCAATCATCACTTTTGAAAGTGGCAAAAAGGTTGAAATTCAATCTAATTTCCAAGCTGGTGAAAAACTAATTATCGGAAGTGTTTCAAGTGATGGTTTATTCGATAATTTTGGGTTCACTGTTAAATTTGAAGACCTTACCGAAGGTTTCCGTTTCCATTATCGCGGCATTACTGAAACTGTGATTGTAACAACACCAAGAATGGCGGAATTACACGCCAAGCTTCCTGAAAAAATTGCACCTGATACTTCGGGTTTGATTATTTCACCAATGCCGGGCTTGGTTGTAACAATCGAAGTAAGCGAAGGCGAGGCGGTAAAATCAGGTCAGGCCGTCGCAATCGTCGAAGCAATGAAAATGCAAAACATTATTCGTGCGGAACGTGATGGCGTGGTAAAATCTATCAAAACCTCTGCTGGCGCGGCAATTGCTGCCGATGAAATAATGATTGAGCTTGAGTAATTATTTTATTTTTTGCGATTTTTTATATAATTAAACAATAATGCAATTGTCATTATGATGCTTGCAATTTTAAAACAATTTGAAAAGCTGATTGCGCTTGCGTTTGAAAATCCATATGCAGGCTCTAATTGTTTGATGTATAAATTATATAATGCACCCATTGAAGAAGCGCCAATAATAAGCCCAAGATTGCGTGAAAGATTCAATAGGCCTGAAACTATTCCTTTTTGTTTTTCATCACTGTTTTGTAAAATAGAAGTATTATTTGCCGACTGGAATGTTTGATATCCAGGTGTTGTAACTGCAATCGCGATTATGAACCCAATTAACCCATATTTCAAAGGTAATGTTGCAAGAAAAATTGTCCCTAAAATCATAATTAAAATTGATATATTTGACATTTTAACTGCACCAAATTTATCAACAAGTTTTCCCGATATAAAGCCAAAAAAAGTTGAAATTATTGGCCCAACTGACATTATTATTCCAATCTCATATGCTTTAAGATGAAGCGTATTTGTTAAATAAAATGGCGTAATAATTAGGGTGGAAATAATCACCATTGTGATTAATATATTTGATATTAATCCAATCGATAAATTCAAGTTTTTGAAAATTTCAAAATTCACCAAAGGTTCAGTTATATTTTTTTCATAATATATAAAAATAGCCATTAATATTGCTGATAAAGCAAATATTTTGATCGACGTATCAATCCCTATTTTTGATATCAAATTGATTGATAATGATAAAAACACTAATGATGATGACAATAATATTGTGCCGAATATATCGAATTGAGAATTGATTTTTTTATTATTTTTTTCAACTGTCAGAAATTTTAGCGTTAAAAATAAATTTATTGAACATAATATTGCTAATAATAGAAAAACTGAATTCCACCCAAAAAAGCTTACTAAATTTCCACCTATTGTTGGGCCAGCAGCGGTTCCAATTGCCGAAACACTTCCCAACATCCCAAGTGCGCTGCCAAGTTTATCAATACCAACATTTTCACGTATTAATGCAATGCTTAAAGTTAATAGGATTGCCGCACCAATACCTTGAATTATTCTTCCGAAAATTAGTGTCGCGGCTGTAGTAGAGTAGAAACATATTATTGACGCGATAATGAAAATCATTTGACCTAATAATATTATATTTCTTTTGTTGAACGTGTCGCCAATTTTCCCTGCGATGACAACCAAACTTGTATTTGAAATCAGATATGAAATTATAACCCATTGAATTAATTCATACGAAACATGAAAGCTCGACTGCAAAGTTGGCAATATTATGTTGATTATACTTACACTTAATGCCCCTAAAAAATTTGCCATTAATAAGCTAATTAAAGCACCAGTTTTATTAAATTCTATCGGGCTTTTTGTAATAAAATTTTTTGACATTCTTGAATCTTTTCAATTGACATTTGCTATTAATTTCAATCATACAAATTCAAGTGCACTTGAGGTCAATAATAAAAATGGATATTTCTGCAGTCTCTAAAAAAACGCAAATCCCTGCTTCAACTTTGCGATATTATGAAGAAATGGGGCTTATAGAATCGATTGGTCGGCGCGGTTTAAAACGTGTTTTTTTACCATCAGTTTTAGAAAAACTATCCCTAATTGAATTAGGGCAAGCGGCGGGTTTTAAATTAAGTGAAATAAGGCAGATGTTTACAAAAGATGGTGAATTAGAATTAAACCGTCAGTTTCTATTAAAAAAATCACGATTGATTGAAAAGGAAATTAAACGCCTGCAATATGTAAGCAAAACCATAAAACACGCGGCAAATTGCACTGCTAAGAGCCATCTAAAATGCCCAAAGTTTCGCCAATTAATGAAAGATGCATCAATATGGATGGAATGAATTTATATTAAGCCAGTTTTGCCTGCGCGATTGATAATAATAATGTTAAATCATCACCATCATTAACTTGGTGAATATATTTATGGGTAATTACCGAAACCGCTTCATCGGGGCCTATGCTAAAGGCTGATGTTTCGATGACAGCGCAAATGCGGTTTATGGCATTATTGGCGGCCACGGAATCTGCCGATGGGAACATAATTGCAAAATCTAATGTATCGGTTTTAAAGGCACTATCTTCAACCCTGATAAGGCGGGCAATCATTGAGCCCGCTTGGGTTAAAACCCGCCTTAGGGTTTGAAAATTATTCGCTTTTTCATCGTTGAAATTTGGCACAATTCGCAAGAAACCAATACTTAAATTCTGTTTTGATCTTCGCATATGATGCATTGAATTTAGAAAATGGGTTGCAAAAAAATCTGAATTATAAAGCCCAGTTCCAGAATCGGCGACCTTTGCGGTTTTGGTCATGGCAAAGGCAATCGCCAATTGTTCGCGCCGCCTTTTTTCATCAATAAGTGACAGAAGGCGCGCAACCGCCAATTCATCTTCAAGGCCAATATAATTTACATCACTTGCGCCGCGTTCAATTAATTCTTCAAGATTGTCAAAATCTTCATTGGCAAAAACAACACATGGAAGATGGTAAAGCCTTGAATTACGCCTAAGGCCATTACAAAAAGCGCCAACGCCATTTTTATCATCCTTGGCAACAACAATAATTGCATCAAAATTCCCGCGATGAAGAAAATCAAATGCCGTGAATGAAGATAATGATGCAATCACATTAATCCCCAATTTATCAAGGATTGAAGTAATTTTTAGGCTAAATGGGCCGGGTTCGCCATATAATAAAACCCTGAAAGGTTTTTTATCGATTTTATCAAAGACAAAACGCTTTGGCTCATAGACTTCAATGCTTTGGCCTCTAATTTGCGCTTCTTTTGCCATGATTTTTATTCTTATGGCGGCATCAAGACGTGCGCTTATAAATTTTGTTGGGGTTGCGCTTGTAAATACACCGTCAAATCCAATCTCAATCATTTTTTTATAGGTTTCATGTGACGGATTATCATGAAGCCATGCAAAAGTAAGAAGCCGTGTATTGGCATTATCGCCTAATTTGTCGATTATATCTTGGGCGAATTGTGAATGATTGCCATCCATATCGATTAATATTGCCAAATATTCTGCGTTTTGATTGATATCAATTGTATCATAGCCAGCATTTATCACTGCCTGCTTTGCAATTTCATCAGCTAGAACAAGAATTTTCGGCTTTGCCATTCAGTATTAAACCACCCAATTTTTTTTGAATTTACCTATATTTTTCAACAAATCACGAATAAACAACATAAAAGCCACAAAATATCTGCAAAAATGCGTAATTTTGGGTAAAAAAATGTTTTTAATTTAAGTAATCTAGTTTAGTTCGCACATCATGGAAAAACAATCAAACGAGAATATAAGCCAAACCGCCTGTTCGCGTGCAATTGCAGCAGGTCGTAAGCCATCTTTTCAGGATATAATCCTTACCTTGTCCGATTATTGGGCGCGCCAAGGTTGCGTCATTTTGCAACCATATGACACAGAAGTTGGGGCAGGGACATTGCACCCCGCAACCACTTTGCGTGCATTGGGCGATAAGCCTTGGAAAGCAGCCTATGTGCAACCAAGCCGCCGCCCAAAAGATGGGCGTTATGGCGAAAATCCAAATCGTTTGGGTCATTATTACCAATATCAGGTTATCTTAAAACCTAATCCAATCAATCTACAAGAGCTTTATCTTAATTCTTTGTATGAAATTGGAATTGATCCAAAATTACACGATATTCGCTTTGTCGAAGATGATTGGGAAAACCCAACTGTTGGTGCATGGGGCTTGGGTTGGGAAGTTTGGTGCGATGGTATGGAAGTATCACAATTCACCTATTTCCAACAAGTCGGTGGCTTTGACTGTAAACCTGTATCAGGCGAATTAACTTATGGTTTAGAGCGTTTGACAATGTATGTCCAAGGCGTTGAAAATGTTTATGACATTGATTTCAATGGTCAGGGCGTAAGCTATGGCGATGTTTTCCATGAAAATGAGGTTGAACAATCAACATTCAATTTTGAATATTCCAATGTTGAGATTTTGGAGCGTTGGTTCAAAGATGCAGAAACCCAATGCAATATTTTGCTTGATGCCAAATTGCCGCTTCCGGCCTTTGATTGGGCATTAAAGGCATCGCATTTGTTTAATCTTATGGATGCGCGCGGCGTTGTTTCACCAACAGAGCGCCAAAGTTTCATCGGCAGTGTGCGCGACCTTGCAAAAGGTTCGGCTGCGGCATGGATTGAAAAACTTGATAGCCAAAAAGAAGGACAAAAATAATGGCGCAGTTTTTATTTGAAATATTTTCCGAAGAAATCCCTGCGCGTATGCAAAAACGTGCGATGGAAGATTTGGCGAAAATGGTTATCGATGCCTTGGCGAAAAATGGCATAACGGTTGAAAGCCCAAAATCATGGGTTGCGCCGCGCCGCATTGGCCTTTGTATTGAAAACCTACCAAGCCAAACCCCTGAAGTTCGCGAAGAAAAAAAGGGGCCAAAAGTTGGCGCGCCGCAGCCTGCTATTGATGGTTTTATTCGCGCCGCAGGCATTAATTCAATTGATGAAGCGCGCATTGAAACTGACCCGAAAAAGGGTGATTTTTATGTGGTGGATATTGTTAAACCGGGTTCAAAAACCACTGATATTTTAGCAAATGCTTTGCCGCAAATCATTCAATCTTTCCCATGGCCTAAGTCAATGCGTTGGGGGACGGGCAATTTGCGTTGGGTGCGCCCAATTCATTCAATTATTGCACTTTTCGATGGCGCAGTGGTTGATTTTGAAATTGAAGGCGTGAAATCAGGTAATAAGACCGAAGGGCATAGATTTCATGGCAATGGCGTTTTTGAAGTCACTGATTATGCTGATTATCAAACCAAATTGGCAAATGCCAATGTCATGCTTGACCGCGAAGCGCGCAAAGCCGAAATTATGCGCCAAATTGGCGATATTTGCGCCGCCAATAATCTTGAATTAATCGAAGATATTGGCCTTCTTGAAGAAGTTTGCGGCCTTGTTGACAAGCCTGTGGTAATATTGGGGCAGATGGATGAAAGCTTCCTTGATTTACCGCCCGAAGTTATTCGTTTAACCTTGCGGGTTAATCAAAAATATTTCGTGCTTAATTCCAAAGCAACTGGCAAACTTGCACCAAATTTCATTGTGGTTTCAAATGTTGCGGCTATTGATGGCGGCAAGGCAATTGCGCATGGTAATGCCCGCGTATTAGCCGCCCGCCTTAATGATGCCCGCTATTTCTGGGATTTGGATAGAAAAGCAAGCCTTGAAAGCCGCGTTGAAAAACTTGATAAAATTGTATTCCATCAAAAAATTGGCTCTATTGGTGATAAAGTAAAACGCATTGTTGAACTTGCGGGCGAACTTGCGCCTGTTGTTGGTGCGGATGTAAATCTTGCAAAGCGCGCCGCGCTTTTGGCAAAGGCTGATTTAGTGACCGAAATGGTTGGTGAATTCCCTGAATTACAGGGTGTTATGGGGCGTTATTATGCCAATAATGACGGCGAACCCCAAGATGTCGCCAATGCAATCATGGAACATTACAAACCAGTTGGCCCATCTGATTATGTGCCAAAAAATCCAGTTTCAATTGCTGCTGCATTGGCGGATAAATTTGATACTTTGGTTTCATTCTTTGCAATCGGTGAAAAGCCAACAGGTTCGGGCGACCCGTATGCATTAAGGCGCGCGGCATTGGGTATTATTCGAATTGTTTTGGATAATGGGTTAAGATTGCCGCTTTCTTCAAAAGTTGATAGCGAGCTTCAATCTTTCTTCCTAGACCGCCTAAAAGTCTACCTACGCGATGAAGGTTTTGCCCACGACATAATCGACGCGGTTTTTGCGCAAAATGATGATGATCTTGTACGTATTGTAAACCGCGTCAAAGCCCTCTCTGATTTCCTTAAAACTTCTGATGGTGAGAATCTGCTTGCAGGATTTAAACGTGCAACGAATATTCTAAAAGCGGAAGAGAAAAAGGGTGATTTGGGGCAAAATCTTGTTGTGAACCCGCAACATTTAAAAGAAAATGCAGAAAAAGCGCTTTTTTCTGCACTGCAACAAAATGACGCTATTTTGACCGAAAAACTTCAAAAAGAAGACTTCGCAGGTGCAATGAAAACGCTTGCGCAATGTCGGGCGCCAATTTATGATTTTCTTGATAATGTTTTGGTGAACGATAATGACCAAAACATTCGTCTAAACAGGCTTGCACTTTTGCAAAATTTGCGTCAACAGATGCACCAAGTCGCCGATTTTGAACAAATTCGCGGCTAATAAAAAGCTGTTATAAGCAGAATATAGTTACATAAGAGGAAACAGAATTACATGGCTTTGATTTAGGTCTCAACTGGGGGGCTTAATTCGAAGCCATGCTTTTATAAATGCAAAGTGTCAGAACTGGGGAAACGTATGACTAAATTTGTATATAGCTTCGGCGCAGGTAGCGCTGATGGTGATGCGACTATGAAAAATCTTCTAGGTGGCAAAGGCGCCAACCTTGCGGAGATGAATAAAATCGGCCTTCCTGTTCCACCAGGATTTACAATCACTACCGAAGTTTGCACCGCCTTTTATGAATTAGGTCAAAATTACCCTTCTGAACTTTCTGCGCAAGTTGATGAAGCAATCAAAAAAGTTGCTTCAATCGTTGAAAAAGACTTTGGCAGCCCTGAAAACCCATTATTGGTTTCAGTGCGTTCAGGTGCACGCGCATCAATGCCGGGCATGATGGATACGGTTTTAAACCTTGGCCTTAATGATATTACGGTTGAAGGTTTGGCAAAAAAATCGGGTAATCGCCGTTTTGCTTATGATTCTTATCGTCGTTTTATTCAAATGTATTCAAATGTGGTTCTTGAACTTGAACATCACATGTTTGAAGACATTCTTGAAACCTTCAAAGAAGTGAATGATTACAAAGATGACACCGAATTAGAAGCATCTGATTGGGAAGAAATTGTAAAAAAATATAAATCAGCCGTCCAAGCTGAAATGGGCAAACCATTCCCACAAGATGTGAATGACCAATTATGGGGCGCAGTTGGCGCAGTTTTCAAATCTTGGATGAATGATCGCGCAATATTCTATCGCAAAATGCATGACATTCCACAAAGCTGGGGTACTGCGGTTAATGTTCAGGCGATGGTGTTTGGCAATATGGGCGATACATCGGCAACTGGTGTGGCCTTTACACGCAATCCTTCAACTGGCGAAAAATTATTCTATGGTGAATATCTTATCAATGCACAGGGTGAAGACGTTGTAGCAGGTATAAGAACACCAAAATCAATCACCAAAGTGCAACGCCTAAGCATGAATGAAGCGGGCGAATCATTGGAAGAAAGCCTTCCTGATGTTTATGCCCAATTGGATGAAGTTTATAAAAAGCTTGAAAACCATTATCGCGATATGCAGGATATTGAGTTTACGGCTGAAAATGGCAAACTTTGGATGCTTCAAACCCGTAATGGCAAACGCACTGCAAAAGCTGCGTTAAAAATTGCCGTTGATATGGTCGCGGAAGGCATGATTAGCGAAGAAGAAGCGGTGGGCCGTGTCGACCCAATGGCGCTTGACCAATTGCTTCACCCAACCATTAAAGCATCATATAAGCGTGATATTCTTACCAAAGGCCTTCCTGCATCACCTGGTGCAGCAGTTGGTGAGGTTGTGTTTGATTCAGACGAAGCCGAAGAATTAGCAAAAGCAGGCAAAGCGGTAATCCTTGTTCGTGAAGAAACTAGCCCTGAAGATATTCACGGTATGCATGCCGCAAAAGCAATTGTAACTTCGCGCGGTGGTATGACATCACATGCGGCGGTGGTTGCGCGTGGTATGGGGCGCCCATGCGTTTCTGGTGCGGGAGATATTCGTATTGATGAAGCAAGTGGGCAATTCACTTGCCGTGGGCGCGTTGTTAAAAAAGGCGATATGATTTCAATTGATGGCGGCGCAGGTGAAGTATTGCTTGGTGCGGCTGAACTAGAACAACCAGAATTATCAGGTGATTTCGCATCTTTAATGGTTTGGGCCGATAAAGTGCGTAAATTAAAAGTTCGCACTAATGCCGATACGCCACATGATGCCAAAACTGCCCGTGATTTTGGCGCTGAAGGCATTGGCCTTTGCCGTACTGAACACATGTTCTTTGACGCAGAACGTATCGCCGCAGTACGCGAAATGATTCTTTCAGAGGATAAAGCAGGGCGTGAAACTGCGCTGGCAAAAATCCTGCCTATGCAACGCAAGGATTTTGAAGATATTTTCAATATTATGGCGGGGCTTCCTGTCACAATTCGTCTTCTTGACCCGCCATTGCATGAATTCTTGCCGCATTCTGCCGAAGATGTTGAAGCTGTGGCGGCTGCAACGGGTATTGATGGCAAAAAACTTTTGCAACGTGCCAAAGATTTGCATGAATTTAACCCAATGCTTGGGCATCGTGGTTGCCGCCTTGGTATTACCTATCCTGAAATTTATGAAATGCAGGCGCGCGCTATTTTTGAGGCGGCAATTGCGGTTGCTAAATCATCAGGCAGTGCCCCAATTCCTGAAATTATGATTCCACTTGTGGCAACACAAAAAGAATTGGCAATCCTAAAAGCGCGCGTTGATGCAATTGGCGCCGAAGTAATGGAAAAAATGGGAACTAAGATTGAATATCTTGTTGGAACCATGATTGAATTGCCGCGTGCTGCAATGTGTGCCGATCAAATCGCCCAAGAAGCTGAATTCTTTAGCTTTGGAACAAATGATTTGACACAAACCACTTTGGGTATTTCACGCGATGATGCAGGTCGTTTCATGGGTGATTATTTATCCCAAGGTATTTTTGAAAAAGACCCATTCGTTACAATTGACCAAGATGGTGTTGGCGGCCTTGTAAAAATTGCCGTTGAGAAGGGGCGCAAAGTTCGTTCTGGCATCAAACTTGGTATTTGCGGCGAGCATGGCGGCGACCCTGCCTCTATCGAATTCTGTGGCAAGGCTGGGCTTGATTATGTTTCATGCTCACCATATCGCGTTCCAATCGCAAGATTGGCGGCGGCACAGGCGGCATTAAAATAAAGCTTTAATTTCGCCAGTCTGGGGAATGGTGAAATTATTTTAGCGCGGGTGGGGAAACTTGCCCGCGCTTTTGTGTTATTTATGCAACTGTGGTCAAAATTAAGACATAATTTGGCGCTATACAGTGCAAAAATTGCCTATAGCTGCAATTTTATTACGGTTTTTTGCAGTGCAATAATTGCCGCAAAAACCTTTTTATTTCTATGGTTTACGCCTGCCTTGCGATTTGGTGATTGCGGCATTTTGACTTTATTAACCCTATTTTTGTTGCACTTACTCATGATTTATGGTCTAAGGCCTCCATGTCTAAACGACTTAAGGGTATTTCAAACTCTCCCATGCGCGATGCATTGGGCGTTTTTGGAACTGCCATCATTGCAATGGGTCTATGCTCAAGCGCGATGGCAGAACCGATTAGTGATGTGAATATTGCAACGTCACGTGTATCGGTTGAAACCCCTAACAAAAATACTCCCAATGCTGGGAACAGTGTTAGTGCAGCTCTTGAATCTGCTGCCGCACAATTAGCTGGTTTGATTTCTTTTGATAAGAAACCAGAAGAAACTTCAAATCTATCTAGTGCTGATGCGCGCGAAATTAATTGCCTTGCAGAAGCCATTTATTATGAATCGCGTGGCGAGCCTGAACGTGGGCAGTGGGCAGTTGCAGAAGTAGTTGCCAATCGCGTTAAATCAAAAGCTTATCCAAACACATATTGTGGTGTCGCTTACCAAAGAAAAGGCGCAACTTGCCAATTCTCTTGGGCATGTGATGGTCGTCGTGGTGCAAAACGCGGTGAACAATGGACGCGCGCTATGTCTATGGCAACACGTGTTTATAATGGTTATAAACCAAATGTTGTTGGTGATGCGCTTTACTTCCATGCAACTTTTGTTCGTCCTAATTGGGCCAATGTTTTTACCCGCGTTGGTAAAATCGGCTCACATGTTTTCTATAACGGGAACTAGGGTATTTTTTAAAGAATTACGGCCTTTGGTTAATAGCCAAAGGCCTTTTTTTTGTCTAAAGAAAAGCCATGACACAGACAGAACGTGATATTCGTATCAAGCAATTAAAATTCCGCGCATGGCGTCGTGGTTTTCGTGAACATGATTTTCTTATGGGCACTTATGCCGATGATAATCTTGATAGATTTTCGGATGTCGAACTTGATCAATTTGATGCCCTTTTACAAGAACAAGATTGGGATGTTTATTATTGGATAGTTGGTCAAATCGAACCACCCGAAAAATTCAAAACCCAAATCCTAAAAGATCTTCAAAGCTTTGCATCATTAAAAGAGACAATGTGGAAGGGTAAGATTAATTCTTAATCTTGCGCCGCATATTCTTTCATTGCGCCAACCAAATAGTCACAAAAACCTGTCGCCAGTGTTTCGTATCTTGTTACAAAATCTGGTGTATGCATGTACATATCGGCAAGGTTTGAATATGCAGGTTTCGGGCAAGGCTGTGCCCACATATAGGCAATCCATTCTCTATGCCTGTCAAGAATTGGTACTAATTGTTTTGAACCAATTTCAACACCTGATTTGAATGCATCAACAAGCGCGCTTTCTATATTTTCTATGCGCTTCATAATATCTTGCTTGTCTTCATCGCTTAGTTTGGCAAAGGCTTTCTTTGAATGTGCGATATTTTCTTTCATGCAATCGCCATATTTTTCGATAAGATATTCCTCATATTCCTTTTGACGCTCTTCAGAGTGCCATTGATATAATTCATTTTTCATTTGATTTTTCCCATCAATTTCTTTCAAAGTCTGTTTAATAATTGCAAGCAGCATTTCTTGCCTTTCAATTTGCTTTTCGACATGAATTTGATGGTTTATAAGTGCGGCTTTTAAATCAAAATCTTTGGCATTTATAATGTCTTTGATTTTTTCAAGGCTAAAACCCATTTCTTTGAAAAACATGATTTGCTGTAATTTAAGCGCATCATTTTCATTATAATAGCGATAATTATTTGCACCCTTATATGATGGTTTAAGCAAACCAATTTCATCATAATAATGCAAAGCCCGTATCGAGATTTTTGCCAAATCGCTTAATTGTTTAACCGAATAATCTTTCAAAACACATCCTCTATTCATGTCTAACAATTGAATTAGTCTATCACGTGGCGTTAGGGTCAATATGATTTATGTAAAATTTAATCTCTTACTATTTGCTTTAATACGAAATGCGCTAAATAGCGTGCAATGAATTCAGAATTCTTCAATCAAATCATAAATGCGCAAGGTGCGCTAAAAATTGAAAACCTCGCAAATGGTGCAGAGGCGATGGTTGTCGCGCGCGCGCTTGCCAAAAATAATAATCTTGGCGTTTATATCGCAACCGATGATGCACAGGCACAGAAGTTTTCTGATGCAATTGGCTTTTTTGCGCCAAAAACCCACATTTTGCGCCTGCCATCATGGGATTGTTTGCCTTATGATAGGGTTGGACCTGCGCAAGAGATTTCGGCACGTCGCCTTGCAACACTGGCGCGTCTTGCAAATGGTAATTTACAAAATACTATTTTAATTACGACTGCATCGGCAATCATGCAAATGACATTGCCAAAAAGCGCAATCGCAAATTCAAGTTTTTATGCAAAAACCAATGATGAAATTGATATTGATGCTTTGCAAAAATATCTTATGGCAAATGGTTATCAGCGAACTGATACGGTGCGTGAAAAAGGCGAATATGCATTTCGCGGCGCATTGGTTGATTTATATCCACCACAAATGCATTTGCCAGTTCGCCTTGATATGTTTGGCGACAATCTTGAATCAATTCGAACATTTGACCCCGAAACCCAACGTTCAGTTGATAAATTAGAAACAATCGAATTAGTTCCCGTTTCTGAAATAATGTTTGATGAAGCAAATATAAGTAGGTTTCGCAAATCATATCTTGAAAAATTTGGCGCATCCCAAGGCGACCCAATCTATCAAGCAGTTTCAGAACGTATAAGAAGAAGTGGCATCGAACATTATATTTCAATGTTCTATGAAAAGCTCGATAGTGTTTTTGATTATATAAATGATGAAGCCATTATTTTTGTTGAACATGGCGTTGAAAATTCAATATTAGAGCGTCAAAAACTTATTGATGATTATTATGAAGCGCGGCTTGCACCAGTTCCAAAAGGTTCAATTCCTTATAAGGTCATAAAGCCCGATGCGCTTTATTTAAACCCAAGCAAGATTAATAAAATTCTTGATAATTTCAAAACAAGATATTTTTCGCCATTCTTGTCAGGTGAGGGCGGCGCAAGATTAAACGCCGAAGTTCGAATAGGGCGAAACTTTGCGCCCGAACGCCAAGATACAAGTATCAATGTTTGGCAAGAGCTTGCAAAATATACAAAGGAATTATTGGCAAATAATATAAGCCCAATAATTTGCGCATGGTCCGAAGGTTCTGCGGAGCGTTTAGGGCACGTTTTGGAAGAGCATGAGATTAATAATCTTTTCCCCGTTCCAAATTATGGCGCAATTTCCCTAATTCCAAAAGGGCGCGTTGGGCTTTGTGTTTTGCAACTTGAACATGGCTTTGAATATGAAAAAACCGCCATAATCTCTGAAACCGATATTTTGGGTGAAAGATTGGGGCGTGGTAAAAAACGCCGTAAAAAATCCAATTTTCTTATGGAAGCGTCAAACCTTTCATCGGGTGATTTAATTGTTCATACTGATCATGGTATCGGCCGCTATGAAGGTTTGCGCACATTGGATGTTATGGGTGCGCCCCATGATTGTTTGGAATTAATCTATCAAGGCGGCGATAAATTATTCTTACCAGTTGAGAATATCGAACTTATCACACGCTATGGCGCAGATGGCGCAGAGGCGATTTTAGATAAATTAGGCGGCGTTGCATGGCAGGGGCGTAAAGCGCGCGCCAAAAAACGCCTTCTTGAAATGGCGGCGGGTCTCATCAAAATTGCCGCCCAACGCGCCAATCAGCATGTCGAAGAAATTGTGCCACCTGCGGGCTATTATGATGAGTTTTGCGCCAAATTCCCATATGATGAAACCGATGATCAAATCCACTCAATTGAAGATATTCTTGAAGATTTGGCAAATGGAAAACCAATGGACAGGCTTATTTGCGGCGATGTTGGCTTTGGTAAAACTGAAGTTGCATTACGCGCGGCCTTTGTGGTTGCAATGTCGGGCCGTCAAGTTGCAGTAGTTTGCCCAACAACCCTACTTGCAAGGCAGCATTTCAGAACCTTTAGTGAGCGTTTTAATGGCTGGCCTGTGCGCGTTCGCCAATTATCGCGCATGGTTGGCAGCAAAGAAGCAAGCGAAACCCGCAAAGGTATTTCCGATGGGCGCATTGAAATTGTGGTTGGAACACACGCCTTATTATCATCCCAAGTAGGTTTTAATGATTTAGGTTTGGTAATTGTTGACGAAGAACAACATTTTGGCGTGAAGCATAAAGAGCGTTTAAAAGAAATGCGCTCTGATACACATTTCCTAACTTTAACCGCAACGCCAATTCCGCGCACTTTGCAAATGTCATTATCGGGTATTCGCGAAATGTCGATTATTGCAACACCGCCAGTTGATAGGCTTGCGGTGCGAACCTATGTGACGCCTTGGGATAGTGTTACAATACGTGAGGCGATTTTGCGTGAAAAATATCGCGGTGGTCAATCATTTGTGGTTGCCCCGCGTATCGAACATTTGGACAAAATCCGCGATTATTTGCGTGATTATATCCCAGAATGTAGCTTTGCGATTGCGCATGGGCAGATGAGCCCAACCGAATTAGAACCGATTGTAAACGGTTTTTATGACGGTAAATATGATATTTTGGTTTCAACAACTATTGTTGAATCAGGCATTGATGTGCCGCGCGCCAATACTTTGGTGGTCTGGCGTTCGGACATGCTTGGCCTTGCGCAGGCCTATCAATTGCGTGGGCGGGTTGGGCGTTCAAAATCACGCGCCTATGCCTATCTTACAATTCCAGAAGATATGATGATAACGCCGCAAGCAACAAAACGCCTTAAAATCCTGCAATCACTTGATAGTTTGGGTGCAGGCTTCCAACTTGCAAGCCATGATTTGGATATGCGCGGCGGTGGTAATTTACTTGGTGAAGAGCAATCAGGAAATATCAAAGAAGTCGGTGTTGAGCTTTATCAACAAATGCTTGAAGAAGCCGTAATCGAAATCAAAGACGGGCAGGAGGCCTTGTCTAATAAATCATGGTCACCAAGCATTTCAATTGGTTTGGCGGTATTAATCCCTGAAGATTATGTATCCGATTTGAACTTACGCTTATCACTTTATCGCAGGCTTTCAGAGCTTGAAACCGAAGATGAACGCGATGGTTTTGCAACAGAATTAGTTGATAGGTTCGGCACAATGCCACTTGAAGTTCATCAATTAATAGAAGTGCAGGGGCTAAAGGCGCTTTGTAAAAAAGCGGGCGTCGAAAAACTTGGCATTACACCATCCGGTGCAGTAATCACATTCAAACAGGAATTAGCGCCTGACCCAATGAAATTAATCACTTTAATGCAATCAGCGCCCGCGATTTATCGTTTGCGCCCTGATGGCAAATTCATGGTTGCGGGTAATTGGCAAAATGATAAGCAAAAACTTGCGGGTGCAAGGAATGCCATAAACAATATTATCAAGGCTTGTTTTTAAACCCGCATCGCGCGATTATCGGCAAAAAGGGAATTAATTTGTCAATTTGGGCGCGGATTAAAAAAATTGCAAATGATGTGAAATTAGATTCGCAAACCGCGATTGAAAGCTCACGCGCGCGCCTTGGGGCGCAGGGTTCAATGCTTGTGGGTGCAATTGGGCTTGTATTTTTAAGTTTTATAATTTTGGCGATTGTCGCGCCGCTTGGTGCCAAAACTGGCGGCATATTATCTTATATAATTAGTTTTATCCCATTTTTGATTCTTATTGGCGGCTTATTCATTGCAATTCGCGGCCTTTATTTAACTTTTAAAAATCAAACCGAAGCATCAAATATTGTTCATAAGGGCGCAATTGCAAAAACTGCGATTGAAATTGCCATAAGTGAAATAATAGATGCGGGGCTTTTGGCGCAAAATGAAAGTGAATATTCAAACTGTCTAAGTGGAAATGTGCACGGGTTCGCCATTGTTAGTTTACAGACAAATAAAATGGGTTTTTGCGTCATAAGGCTTAAAGAAGATTTCAAATCAATTCTAATTGCCCTTCCGCGCGGCGAAATTTGGCCCATTAAATTACCCACTGATAAAAAACTTTCACCAGTAACCCCACCAATTAACACACTTGAGGCTTGGAGTTTTGATAATTTAAGTGCGCGCGATAAAGCACAGAATTTAATCGAAACATTAACCCCAACAATCAATATGGCACAAATGGGCGGTGAATTACCTTTTATATGCGTAAAAGATCGCGCATTAATTATCGGCTTTAAAAATGCCGATTTAGGGGCAATAAGCCTTATAGGTAACGAAGCGGCACGTTGTTTGGCAGCGCTTTAACAATAAAAACTGCAAAATTTTTATCTTTTGCAGAAAAGATTATTGACCTTTTATCACTTTTCTACGACATAGGCGCCTCTTGATGCGGTCGTGGCGGAACTGGCAGACGCACTGGATTTAGGTTCCAGCGCCGCGAGGCGTGAGAGTTCGACCCTCTCCGACCGCACCAAGAAAAACTCAAAACCCCGCCTTCGTGGCTTCGTCACTCAATTAGGGTTTTGGATTAAGCGGAAACAAATAAATAAAAAGCGTGGTTTTTATTTATTTGTTGCGTTTTATAAAAAAGGCTCAAGCACTGCTTGAGCCTTTTTTGTTGCAAAACTGCTAAGAATCTTGACGAAAAACTAGACACATAAAGCGTTTAGTGGCATAGGCGCGCATTCGAGTTTTTTATGGTGCGCAAATGCGCCTCAATTACGTGTGAATTGGGCACTTTTGACATCATTGCTAAGGACTGCACAGCAGGAAGATAAAATGAAAATCGTTGAAAAATCAAAAGAAGGCCTTTCAGTAGTTTACAATGTAACTGTAGAAAAGGCAGAAATCGCAACTTCATTAGATACTAAAATTGCCGAAATCGCGCCAAATATGAACCTTAAAGGTTTCCGTAAAGGCAAAGTTCCTTTGGCTCACATCAAAAAAATGTATGGCAAAGGCATTATGGCTGAAATGTTGAATGAATTGGTTCAACAAGGTGTTGATAAAGCGGTTAATGATAATAATATCCGCCCTGCGTCTAACCCTGATATTGCTGGCGTTGATAATGTTGATGCAGTTATCGATGGCAAAGCTGATTTAGTTTTTGATGTTGTTTTGGATATTCTTCCAGAATTTGAAACTGTTTCTATCGAATCATTGGAAATCACACGCCCTGTTGCAGAGGCAAGTGACGCCGAAGTTCAAACTGCATTAGAAGAAATTGCAAAACAATCACAATCTTTTGAAACCAAAAAAGGTAAAGCAAAAGAAGGTGATGCAGTAATCTGTGACTTCTTAGGCAAAATTGATGGCGTTGCATTTGATGGTGGTAAAGCAGAAGGCGCACAAGTTGTTCTTGGCTCTAACACTTTCATCCCTGGTTTTGAGGATGCATTGGTTGGCGTAAAAGCAGGTGACGAAACTGTTATTAACGTAACTTTCCCTGAAGAATATGGTGTTCCAACTTTGGCTGGTAAAGCTGCAACTTTTGATATTAAAGTTACAGATGTTCAAGCACCAAAAGAAGCACAAGTTGATGATGAGCTTGCAACACGCATGGGTCTATCTGACCTTGAAGCTTTGAAACAAGCGGTTAAAGTTGATATCGAACGTCAATTTGGCGGCCTATCGCGCGCTAAAGCAAAACGCTCATTGCTTGATGCTTTGGATGCTTCTCACTCTTTTGAATTGCCACCGAAAATGGTTGCTGCTGAATTTGATGCTATTTGGCAACAAGTTGAAGCCGACAAAGCGCAAGGCAATGTTGACCCTGATGATGAAGGCAAATCAGAAGACGATCTTAAAGCTGAATATAAAACTATTGCAGAACGCCGCGTTCGCCTTGGTTTAGTTCTTGCTGAAATTGGTCGTATCGGCGAAGTTCAAATCACTGATCAAGAAATTGGCCAAGCATTGGTTCGTGAAGCATCACGTTACCCTGGTCAAGAACGTCAAGTTTATGAATTCTTCCAAAAAAATCCAAATATGATGGCTCAATTACGTGCACCGTGATATGTCGGAAGAGGTGTGGAGTATAGTTTGGGCG
>JAPUEP010000094.1:0-311 GCA_027492515.1 Hyphomonadaceae bacterium | reverse complement strand
TTTTGGAAAAAGCAAAAGTTACTGACAAAACTGTAACCCGCGAAGAACTTGAAGCTGATGACGAAGTTGAAACTGCGCCAAAAGCTGAAAAACCTAAAAAAGCGGCTGCTAAACCTAAAAAAGAAGCTAAAGCTGACGCTTCTGATGAAGAGGCTAAAAAAGCCCCTGCTAAGGCGAAAAAAGCGGCTAAAAAAACTGAAGAATAGTTTTTGTCACACAAAAAACACAAAAGCCGCCCAAAAAAGGCGGCTTTTTTTATTTTTTTCCACAGTTTGCAACATTGAATTAACTCTTTTTAGCCCAATATCTTG
>JAPUEP010000093.1 GCA_027492515.1 Hyphomonadaceae bacterium | reverse complement strand
ATCAACAGGGAAGCCGTATGTGTCATAAAGATTGAATGCAGTTTCGCCCTTTAAGCTATCACCTTTTATCAAAGTTTTTGACGCATCATCCAAAAGCGCAAGGCCGCGGCCCAATGTGCGTTTGAAGCGGGTTTCTTCTTGTTCCAAAGTTGCGGTAATAAACGCCTCTGCACGTTTTAATTCAGGATAGGCCGCACCCATTTCCGACACCAAAGTTGGAACAAGGCGGTGAAGCAATGGCTCTTTCGCGCCCAAAATATGGGCATGGCGCATTGCGCGGCGCATAATACGGCGCAGAACATAGCCGCGACCTTCATTCGATGGGGTTACGCCATCGGCAATAAGGAATGAACTTGCGCGTAAATGGTCGGCAATTACGCGGTGGCTTGGGGTTTTTTCGCCTTCTGCCTTGGTATGGGTTAGGTTTTCTGATGCATTGATAAGGGTTTTGAATAAATCAATGTCATAATTGTCATGAACACCCTGAAGAACCGCCGAAATACGTTCCAATCCCATGCCAGTGTCTATTGAAGGTTTTGGAAGACTGGTTTGGCTGCCATCGGCGTGTTTTTCAAATTGCATGAAAACAAGATTCCAGATTTCAATGAATCTGTCGCCATCTTCTTCAGGCGACCCCGGCGGGCCGCCCCAAATATGTTCGCCATGATCATAGAAAATTTCCGAACATGGGCCGCATGGGCCAGTATCACCCATTGACCAAAAATTGTCAGAGGTTGGGATGCGAATTATTCTATCATCATTAAAGCCCGCAATTTTTTTCCAAAGTGATGCAGCTTCATCATCAGTGTGATAAACGGTTACAAGCAATTTGGCAGGGTTTAGGCCATATTCTTTGGTGATTAAATCCCATGCATATTTGATTGCATCTTCTTTGAAATAATCGCCGAATGAGAAATTACCCAACATTTCAAAAAATGTGTGGTGGCGCGCAGTATAGCCAACATTGTCCAAATCATTATGTTTGCCGCCCGCGCGAACGCATTTTTGACTTGAAGTGGCGCGCGGTGGATTTGGCGCAGTCTCTTGACCTGTGAAAATATTTTTAAATGGAACCATGCCCGCATTTGTAAACATCAATGTTGGGTCATTTTGCGGAACAAGTGGTGAAGAGGCAGTAATATTATGCCCATTCTTACCAAAAAATTCCAAAAAAGTTTTTCTTATGTCGTTTACACTAGCCATTTTTATTCCCACTTGCGTTTTAAATGCGCCTTTATTCTATTAATTACCCAAATTTCTAAGGCAAGATGGTGAATAAAAGTTTCACAGTAAAAGCGCATAAATATTCAATATTTTTGTAGTTTGTTGCATTGAAACGCAATCACCCCGCATCAGGGGCAATTGATGCGGGGTGAAAGCAAAAACAAGTTTTGAAAATTATTCTGCGTCGTCTTCGAAATCGCCCTTATCACCTGCCAATGCATCGGCAATAAGGCCAGAGTTTTTACGGATTTTATCCTCAATTTCATTTGCCAAATCAGGGTTTGCTTTTAGGAATTGACGCGCATTTTCACGGCCTTGCCCAATTCTTTGGCTGTCATAAGAATACCAAGAGCCTGATTTCTCAACTATACCCGCTTTAACGCCCAAGTCGATTAATTCACCAACTTTGGAAATGCCTTCGCCGTATAGAATATCAAACTCAACTTGTTTGAATGGCGGGGCAACTTTGTTTTTTACCACTTTAACGCGGGTTTGGTTGCCAACCACATCTTCTTTTTCTTTGATTGCGCCGATGCGGCGAATATCAAGGCGAACTGAAGCATAGAATTTCAACGCATTACCGCCAGTTGTGGTTTCAGGTGAACCAAACATAACACCAATTTTCATACGAATTTGGTTGATGAAGATGACCAAAGTATTTGAACGCGCAATTGATGCAGTTAGTTTACGCAAAGCCTGTGACATAAGGCGCGCTTGAAGACCAGGTAAGCTATCGCCCATATCGCCTTCAATCTCTGCCTTTGGTGTTAAAGCGGCAACAGAATCGACCACCAAAACATCAACCGCACCAGAGCGAACCAAAGTATCGGTGATTTCTAATGCTTGCTCACCAGTGTCAGGCTGTGAAATCAATAAATCACCCAAATCAACGCCCAATTTGCGTGCATAAACAGGGTCAAGTGCGTGTTCGGCATCAACGAAGGCACAAACGCCGCCATTTTTTTGCGCCTCGGCAATGCAATGAAGGGCTAAAGTGGTTTTACCAGAGCTTTCAGGGCCATAAATTTCGATAATACGACCGCGCGGCAAGCCGCCAATACCCAATGCAATATCCAATGATAGAGAGCCAGTTGAAATCGATTCAATCTCTACAACAGGGTTATTTTCACCCATGCGCATGATAGAGCCTTTACCAAAGGCGCGTTCGATTTGCGCCAATGCCGATTCAAGAGCTTTTTCTTTATCCATTTCGCTTTTGTCCACTAATTTAAGGCTCGTTTGAGACATGATATTTACCCCTTCTGTCACGATTCCGCTTTGGTGAAGAATTTTTTTCACAAAGCCAAAGAATTAAACTCGATGAATAAGATGTATATCATTTGTTCTGAGAACGCAAGGGGAACATTTGTTAAATGCGACCGAAAATGGCGTAATGAGCCGCAAAAATATCACCATAAAACAAAAGAACAAAATAAAAACAAAGCACTAAATTTTTAAAAAATTTTGCAGTTATTGGCTTTTGTTCGCTAAAATCGTGTCTTGGGCGACTTTTTG
>JAPUEP010000092.1 GCA_027492515.1 Hyphomonadaceae bacterium | reverse complement strand
TCAAAATATATTGATGAAAACCACACACAAGAGCCGATAAATACTTATGGTCGCACCAAATTAATGGTTGAAAAAATCCTTATTGATTTAGGAAAAGCACATGGCGTTAATTCGGCGATTTTGCGCTATTTCAATGCCTGCGGCGCAGATCCAGATGGCGAATTAGGTGAAGAACATAATCCCGAAACCCACCTTATCCCCAATGTTTTGGCATCAATTGCAGGGCGTCGCACTATGCTTAGTATTTTTGGTGATGATTATGAAACGCCAGATGGAACCTGCGTTCGCGACTATGTCCATGTAAGTGATTTGGCCGATGCACATGTTGCGGCCTGTAAATATCTTATTGAAAATGGCAAATCCATCAACCTTAATCTTGGAACCAAAAACGGTAATTCAGTACTTGAAATCATGCAGGCAGCGGAAAGCGTAACAGGCCTTCCCTGCCCGCGCGAAATATGCCCCCGCCGCGCAGGCGACCCACCATTCTTAGTCGCCGATAGCACAAAGGCACGCCAAACAATCGGCTTTAACCCAATAAGAAGCGATATTGAAACAATCTTAAAAGATGCATGGAATTTCCACAAAAAGGTGTGGAACATATAATTTTGAAATATGTAATTGCTTTGCCTAATTATTGACAAATTTATATATAAAAAGCACATATAAATTATCAATAATGAATTTTGGAAGCACAAATGGCAAATAAAATTAAGTTATTCGGCACCGCGCTTGTTGCATCACTCATGTTTGGGGCAAATGCTTTTGCACAAGATGCATTGGTGCATATGCAAGGTAAAACAGGCGACCGCGAGGCATATTATATTACATCATGGATAGTTTGGGACAGAACGGACACAAACAATATACTTGGTGCAGTTGCCATAAAAGAATTGGCGGTTACAACTATATATGAAAGTGCGCAAAAGCCCGAAATGACAAGCATGAATATTCAGTTTGAATGCCCTTCTGCAATTTCACGCATTGATAAAAAGAATAATGTGAAGCCATTAGTTATTAGTGGCCCTGTTAAGTTTAAAATTGGTGCGCATAGTTATATTTTGCCACGGGAAAATTTAAAAACAACAAAAGCAATTCCTGAAAGCCAGTGGCAAACCTCTGACACGCCTGTGCTAACAAAATTACGTCAATATGCGTGCTATAATTATGAAATTGACACTTTGTTTCGCAATACAATCAAACAAAGTGAGGCCAAAAAATCATTTGATATTAATTATTTTCGCGCGGGCCTTACCAAACTTAATATGAGTAATGATGTTGTAATTCTTTCACAAGGTCAGGCCTCAGATTTAATATTAAATACATGGCGTCAATTTTGGCTTGAAAATGAGCATCCGGACCCAACAGGTGCATGGCATACAAAGCCAACCAAAGAAGATATTGAAAAATACAATGCTCAAATGGCAAAAAATCAAGCGACACTTAATGAATTAAGGGGCAAAGCTGAAAAAGAATTATTGCCACAAATAAAAGATGCGCAACAAAAATTTGCTTTCCGTGATGAAGCGGCACAAGTACGCGGCAATCGCAAAAAGTCGAAAAGTGAATCGCTGCTTATCCAAGTTTGGGAAAGCAAAACCGAAGACGATATTCTAAGAAAATATGGAAATCCACATTTTATCAATAGCGGCAATACGCATATTCTAACCTATGGTAATACCTATGATAATACTTCACTGGTTACTGATTTAAACACAGGCGCAACATGGGAAGAAGGCGCTTATGCAAGTTGTGATATTAATTTTATTACAATTCCAGATAACCAAGGCACATTTAGAATTGCAGACGTAAGAATTACAGCCGAAGAAAATAGAGCGGGAAATTCGCATCGCGTTTGCCAATCATTATTCGAAGTTCCAAATTAATTTATATTATCAAATTCAAATACTAAAGGCTTGTTATTATGAGCAAAATTAAAATATTACTTTCCACATCTATGGCATTTGCCCTTATTTGTGGAACGGCAAATGCACAAATCACAGTAACTTCAAATTTTGATCCGGTAAAAAGTTTAATTGATAAATCGGCACCTGAAATCAATGTTGTTGAACTTGATAAGAAAACTTTGGCTATCATGAAGCAGAATATTGAGAACGGCTATTGGTCAATTTCTCAAGGTAAATCGGGTGCGCCAAAGGGTGAATATTGCACTGCATTGTTTGTAAGAAAGGATATGTCCGTATCACTTTCTGGCCCAGGCGGCGATTATCGAATGGCACTATTGAATTTCATGGGACTTGATAAAAGTGCCTTTCCTACGCCA
The DNA here is from genome assembly GCA_027492515.1 of Hyphomonadaceae bacterium. Lineage (GTDB taxonomy): Bacteria > Pseudomonadota > Alphaproteobacteria > Caulobacterales > Aquidulcibacteraceae > Pseudaquidulcibacter. Next base: position 461 of record JAPUEP010000092.1, on the reverse strand, counting down.
AACGGAAGTGAAAAAATGAAAATCAATTTCAAGCAGGGCAAAGAATCCCCTGTTGATATTACGGCAATTAATACAAGCGTGACACTTCCAAATGGTGAAAAAATGGGCGTAATTTCTTTACCTGTTCCAACAATTCAAGCGCTTATGGATGGAATGGAAGATAATTATAGATTTGTGATTAAATATAATGGCAACCAAATTGCCGATATAGAATGGAATAAAGGCCTGCTTGCACGTGATGAGTTAAAAAGATGCCTTGCAGGAAGCACGACACCATTCACCACAAAGCTTAAATAAACAAAAGGCTTGGATTTCTCCAAGCCTTTTTTAATTAATGGCGACTCCGACTGGATTCGAACCAGTGACCGTCCGCTTAGAAGGCGGATGCTCTATCCAGCTGAGCTACGGAGCCATAACATAATTACGAATTATGAATTACGAATTACGAATTACGAATTACG
>JAPUEP010000091.1 GCA_027492515.1 Hyphomonadaceae bacterium | reverse complement strand
AGTGGAATAGGTCGAAAATTAATCGCCCATGTTGAGAATTTTGTATCCGAAATTTGGGGTGAAAAGAAACTAAAATTATCTGTTATTTCAAAACGTACAGAATTGGTTGATTTTTACTTACGCTGCGGATTTAAAGATACTGGGCAAAGAATTGATTTTGTAAAAGTTCACCCATATGTGATTTTAAAAGATGGCGTCGATAGCTTGGAAGTTATCATAATGGAAAAAAATCTATAAATATTTATAATGAAAAATAGCACATTTATTTGCGTTTTCTTTTCATCATCGCAACCTTTGGCGGGCGTTCGCCTTTTGGCACTTCTTCTGGCTTTGCGCGCATCCAATTAAAGAGTGGCTTTAAAGGGAATATCCAAATAACACCAGCAACTAAGAAGAAGGCAATATTTACAATTGGTGGCTTGTTAACAAAGAAATTTCCAATTTGTCCCGCCACAATTAGGTACAAAACAATATATAAAAGAACCACTAAAAGGCCAATCATTCGCCTATTTTGAACTTGCATATTAAACCTCTTGCCCTCCAATAGCCTTAAACTTTTTAAATGACAAACATATTTGTTTTTGAAAGAAATTATGCAATATTGGTTTCAAGGTGCACTTTGAGAAGAATAACAAAAAAACTAAGCGATAGACTGGTCGCAAATTGGCTAATATTAATGGCATTTTTGGTAATTGCCATGATTGTTGTTGGCGGCGCGACAAGGCTTACGGATTCGGGCCTATCTATTGCGCATTGGTCACCAATTCATGGAATTATTCCACCCCTAAGCCAAAAGGATTGGAATGATGAATTTGCGCTTTATAAAACAATACCGCAATTTAAACTTATAAATAGCCAAATGGGGCTGGATGATTTTAAATTTATATTTTGGTGGGAATGGTCACATAGGCTTTTGGGCCGCATTGTTGGCATATTTTATTTATTACCCTTAATATATTTTTGGGTACGCGGCTACCTTAGCCGTAATGATATTCCGATGCTTGTATCAATTGTATTATTAATTGGTTTGCAAGGGTTTTTAGGATGGTGGATGGTAAGTTCTGGCCTAAGCGGCAACAGGATTTATGTTGAATCAATAAGGCTTGCAACACATTTAGGAATGGCATTTTTCTTATTGGCATTATTAATAAATGCCGCGCATTACAGATTAACTGGTGAAAAATATCATTTAACAAATAACCCATGGAATATAATTATTGTCATAGCATTCTTGCAAATTCTTTTGGGTGCAATGGTTGCAGGGACACGTGCGGGTTTAGTGCATAATGATTGGCCTTTGATTGATGGCAAAATACTTCCTGATGCATATTTTCAACTTAAGCCAATTTGGATTAATTTTATTGAAAATACGCAAAACATACAATTCAATCATCGAATTACTGGCTATATACTTGGCATAATTATTTTACTGCAATTTAGAACAAAGCGTAAAATTAAAAAACCAGACCATAATGCATGGCGTTTGCGTGCTGCGTTTATGATTTTGGTTCAAATCGGCCTTGGTGTTTTTACCCTTCATATGTTTACATTGTCGCCGCCACCCACAATTCATGGGGTTTTGACTGGTGTTTTACATCAATTAAGTGGGGCAATTACTTTTAGTATGATTGTGCTTGCGTGGAAAACATATCCAAATTATCGCAGCTAAATAATAAAAACGTCTTTTAATATTCATCCCAACTTGCTAACAGGGGCGTGTTTGCAAGGAGTTAGAAATATGACCGCAATTATCGATATTATTGGCCGTGAAGTGCTTGATAGCCGTGGCAACCCAACTGTTGAAGTTGATGTATTGCTTGAATCTGGTGCGCATGGTCGTGCAATGGTTCCATCTGGTGCATCAACTGGTGCGCATGAAGCGGTGGAAAAACGCGATGGCGATAAATCACGTTACCTTGGTAAAGGTGTTTTAAATGCGGTTGAAGCAGTAAATGGCGAAATATTCCAAACCCTTTCTGGATTTGACGCTTTAGATCAGCGCCAGATTGACGATATTTTGATTGAACTTGATGGCACACCAAATAAATCACGCCTTGGCGCAAATGCGATTTTGGGTGTTTCTTTGGCAGTTGCACGCGCGGCATCCGAAGCGGTTGATTTGCCATTGTTCAATTATATTGGCGGCATTAATGCCCGCGTTCTTCCTGTTCCGATGATGAATATTATCAATGGTGGCGCGCATGCCGATAATCCGATTGATATTCAAGAATTCATGGTAATGCCACTTGCTGCGCCATCATTGGCAGAAGGTGTGCGTTGGGGCGCAGAAGTATTCCATTCTTTAAAATCAATCCTAAAAGCCAAAGGCCACAACACAAATGTTGGCGATGAAGGTGGTTTTGCGCCAAATATCTCATCTGCTGATGAAGCATTGGGAACGATTGTTGAAGCAATTACAAAAGCGGGCTTCAAAGTTGGTGAAGAAATCGGTCTTGCGCTTGATTGTGCATCAACTGAATTCTTCAAAAACGGCAAATACGAAATGGAAGGTGAGAAAAAGTCACTTACCAGTGCGCAAATGGTTGATTATCTTGCTGACCTTGCCAATAAATATCCAATCTATTCAATCGAAGATGGTATGGGTGAAGATGATATGGAAGGATGGGCGCAATTAACGGCTGCCTTGGGTAAAAAAATCCAATTAGTTGGCGATGATTTGTTCGTAACCAATCCAAAACGCCTTGCGCAAGGTATTAAAGATGGTCTTGCAAATTCAATTTTGGTTAAAGT
>JAPUEP010000090.1 GCA_027492515.1 Hyphomonadaceae bacterium | reverse complement strand
CCAGAGTGGGCCAGCAGCCCCGCCAGCCGTTTTCAATTGCCGTATCAAACAATGCAATGGAATTGGCAACATTATTTTTATAGAATTTAAGCGGGTCTTTTTCACCTTCACCAACTTCAATAGATGCCGCAAAATGCATTATAGCTTTGGGATTATATTGTTTGATAGCATCCGTAATTGCCGCTTTATCATTCATATTAGCTTTGATTAATGAGCCGAATTTAACATTATGCGCATGCCCTGCCGATAAATCATCAATCACAACAGGCAAAAAACCCGCATTTTTAAGCGCCTTCGCACTATGTGAACCAATATAACCCGCGCCGCCAACAACTAAAACTGCAATATCAGACAAAGTATTTTCCTATAAAAATCTATAATTGCCTTTAGCATAATGCTATCAATTTAAAAGCTAAATAAGCGATAAATACTATCATTTGCTATCAAAAATTGAGGTTGTGATTTTGTAAAATTATATAAAATCAAAACCTTGATGCTTTTCGCCCTTTAAATTAGCCAAAATGCTATCATTTGCTATCATTCCGTATTCTATTTATAAGCGAATTATATATTATATAGATATAGCGTGGATAATTTTATTTAGTTTATTATAGTATTAATACTTGTTGAAAGTAAAAAGTGTAGTTTTTAGTTATGCTAAAGGCAAATAATAATATAATGCAATCTGCTGGATATGAATTATTAGTTGAGCCAATTGATAATGCTTTTTCAAAATTACTTGTTGAAGGCCGGCTTAAGCCAAAACGCGGATTTAATTTACATCATGAAGCAAGCTATGCTGGTTTAGGTAATTATTTTATCTGTTTTCTTCTCGAGGTTTTTGCAAGTGAAAATTTAAACATAGTGTCTGCTTTTGTTTTGGGGGTAATCGACAGCGAAGAAATTAAACTTAAAGTCAAGCCAAATGACATATTGGAACTTTGGGAAGGTATTAATTTTATAGGGTCTGTCAAAATTAAAGAAGTGAAATATGTTTGAATAATTTTTTTACACAAAATATGATTTTAGGCCTTATATTATCAAAGTTGTGAATTCTGCATTTAAGCAACCAAATCTATTAAACCAAACCTTAAAATCTCAATCAATTCATTTGGATTTAAACCAACCAAAAGCCCGCGCGCGCCGCCGTTTATAAGCACTTCATCAAATAAAATTGCGGTTTCGTCGATAAAGGTTTTTACTTGCTTTCTTTGACCAAAGGGGGAAATGCCGCCGACTTTAAAGCCTGTCATGCGTTCGGCAGCATCAGGTTTCATCATATTTGCCGATTTGCCGCCAAAGGCTGCGGCAAGTTTTTTCATTGAAACTTCGCAGTCGGATGGGATAATCACGCATGCGGGCGCTTTATCAACTTCGCACATAAGGGTTTTGAAAACCTGTTCTGGCGCTTTGCCCAATGCATTGGCGGCCTGTATGCCGATTTTATCGGCGTTTGGGTCGTATTCGTAAGGATAGGGGGTGAAGGCAATCCCTGCTTTTTTTAATGCCAATGTGCCTGCGGTTTCTTTTGCCATAATTATGCGTAGATAATTTTTACCAATTCCTCAAGGCCGTGCGCATCAATTTCGTCAAAGGCAGCAAATTGTGTTGAATCAATATCTAAAACCGCGTGTAATTTGCCATTTTTGAAAACTGGAACCACGATTTCAGAATTTGAACGACTATCACAGGCAATATGATCGGCAATTGCGTGAACATCGTCAACAATTTGCGTTTTGGCTTCGCGCGCACATTTTCCGCAAACACCTTTGGCGAAGGGAATACGTAAACATCCCATTGTGCCTTGATATGGGCCAACCACCAATTCATTATTTTTGGTTTCATCAACCATATAAAAGCCGCACCAAAAAAAGCGTTCGCCAAAAGTGCTTGTCAAAAGGCTTATAAGGGTTGAAAGGCGTGCAATTTCATTGTTTTCGCCATCAATAACAGATTTATAAACGTCCAAAAGCGCGGAATATGCCGCGCTTTTGTCCTTTGTATCAATTAGAAATTGTTCAGCCATTTGGCTTATGCATCTTTCTTTTTAGTGGCTTTCTTTTTTGGAGCTTCTTCGGCAGGTTTCTCACCTTTTAAAGTTGCGATTTCAGCCTCAAGGCTTACCACTTTTGCATTTAATTCTTCGATTTGTTTGTTTAGAGCGAAAATATTTATCGGTTCAACCGCGTCCGTAAAGCTTTTTCTAAAACCTGCGATTTTTTCATCATTTAGATATTCTTCGCGGAATTTTTTGGCTTGTTCTTCGGCTTTTTTCGCAAATTCTTTTGCCGAAGTTTCCGCTTTTTCGGCGAATTCTTTGGCTTTTTCGGTTGCGTGGGTTTCTTCCATTTTTTCTTTCAAAGTTTCTTCAACTTTTTTGCCTTGCGCAACCAATGTTTCAAAAACTTCTTGGGCTATGTCGGCGATTTTTGTGAAATGACCTTGGGCTTGTTCAAATAATTTTGAATAAGCGCCCGCATTAGCAGAAAAGAAATCTTCATAAGATTTGCGCGCATCTTTCGCATTATCCGCTTCTGGTGCTTCAACATCAGGTGGGATAGTTTCGCCTACAACAATTTCTTCATTCACTTCTGATTTCTTCTTGGCCATGATAAACCTCCAATTGGATTATTGCCTTAGTCATAACATGGTTATTTAGATTTATTTTTCAAGTGCGACTTTTGTGGATTATAAAACAGCAACGACACATTGTTATAAAGAATGCAATTTACTATATTAAAATTATAAAGAAAAAGGGCACTAAATTGAA
>JAPUEP010000089.1 GCA_027492515.1 Hyphomonadaceae bacterium | reverse complement strand
CTGTCCACATCCAGCTAAAACCACAAAACCAAGTAATAAAATTAATTTGTACCGCATATTTAACCCCAATATAAAAGCTACAAATCCTTGACTAAGTAAAATTTGCGCCTATTAGCGCAATAAATATCGTCAACAAGGCTTTTTTATGGCACATTTCGCAATACAATTTGGCAAGCAAATTCCAAAGAAACAATATAAAGAAAGACCCGCGGTCTATGGCATTTGTGTTGGTGACATGAATAAAATTGCAATCGCACGAATTGGCAATAAAGACCATTATAAATATGACCTTCCAGGCGGTGGTATCGAAAATGAAGAAAGTGAGCCAGAGGCTTTAATTCGTGAATTTTCTGAAGAAGTTGGGCTTGATGTATGGCCTGTTCGCCAATTGGGCCGCGCGGGGCAGTTTTGGGTTAATAATGAAAACCCTGTAAATTCACTTGCTAGCTTTTATGAAGTCGAAGTTACGGGAACCCCATTTGCACCAACTGAAAAAGACCATTCTTTGATTTGGCTAAATATTGATGATGCATTGAAAAAACTTCGCCACGAAAGCCATGCATGGGCATTATTGGCTTGGGAACGTCAAAGATATCGCAGTGATCACGAAATATAAAACCCGCAATTAAATTAATGTTTTTTAAGATGAAATTTGCAATGCAAATGTTTATTTAAATAATATGGGGCAAAAAATTGCAAACAGATACACAATAAATAAGCCTGATTGGAAAATCAGGCTTTCTTCATTATTGCTATCATGTTTGATTACCGCTTTGTCATTTTGGGCAATCTTTAGCCAAGTAATGAATGCGCGAGATTATAAAGAAGCATCTGATATTAAATTTGAATTTTCACCGGTGGAAATTATAAAACCACAAATTGTTGAAGTTCCCAAAACGGCTACAAAATCAACGGAAAATTTAAAAACTGAAAATCAAACTACCCCTGATAATCAGGCAAAAAATAATTTTCCGCAAACAAATTTACGAATGCCGACAATCCCAAATCAACATATTTCAAAAAATGTTTTTAATAATCAAAATCCACAAGGCGGCACAAATACGCAAGCTGGGCCAGTTGAAAATGGCGCATTTTTGCCAAAAACAAATGGCAAAGTCTTAAGCGATACAAGTCAAAAAACACTTCATGATATTGAATGTGCGAAATTGGACGAAAAAGAACGTCCAAAAGATTGCCCGCCAAGTAATCTTGCAAAGAAAATGATTGACCAAGCCTTTGCCCCAAAATATCGCCCAGAAAAAGTTGAAGGTTTTTCACGCGGCGAAATCAATTCAAAATATATGGCTGGATGGCGCGATAAATGTCAGCGCGATGATGGTGGTCAATATCAATATTGCTTTGCAATTGGCAAAAAGCCACCACGTGTTAAAACCCCTTATGAATTATGCATGGAAAAAGGGCTTGGCGGCTGTACAAGACCACCAATGCCGAATGGTTCGCCATCACCTGCGTTGAATTATGGTAATTAGGGCATTTGCCCCATAGATTTTTTGCGCTAAAACTATAGTCAGGGCAAAAAGGGGCAATTATGGCAGCGTGGCAATTCACTTTAATTCCGTGGGCATGTTTATTTGTTGGTGCAATGATTGCACGTTACAAAGCGCCTAATGATCATTTATTAGCTGCGTTGCAGCATCTTGCGGCGGGTGTTGTATTTGCGGCGGCTGCAACCGAAATTTTGCCTGATTTACAACATGGCGGTGATATTTTTGCCATTTTGCTTGGCGGTGGGATTGGCCTTTTAACAATGTTTGGGGTTAAATCTTTTGGCGAAAAATTTAGTGGGAATATGTCGCTCATTATTTTGATTGGCGTTGATATTTTTATTGATGGCGTTGTTCTTGGAATTGGTTTTGCACTTGGCGCAAAACAGGGCGCGCTTTTGCTTTTTGCGCTTAGCCTTGAAATTTTATTCTTGGGTCTAACTGTGGGCGCCGAATTAAAAGAAGTTTTCAAAAGCAAAATATGGCAGGTTTTGATTGTTGCAATTGGCGGTGCTGTACTTCCTATTGGTTCATTATTGGGGGCGCCAGTTGTTCATTTGCCGCCATTTTGGGTATCTCTTGCCTATAGTTTTGCCTTAATAGCATTATTATATTTGGTAACAGAAGAATTATTGGTCGAAGCCCATGAAAAACCCGATAATCCACTTATTACATCAATGTTTTTTGTTGGGTTTTTAGGCCTAATCGCCCTTGAAGCACATCTGGCACATTTAGGATACTGACATATTCTGACAATTTAGGGCTTTAAATTATTAAAGGTTGCTATTATGTTCTATAATCCCATTTAAGTGGGATTATAGATTATTTCTTTTTGGGAAACGCTTTAATAATGGAAAAAACCAAATCGCCCGAACCGAAAAGCCCAAAAGCCAGAGCAAAATCAAATTTTGAGCTTTTGCAAGATCACATGCAAAACAAGCCGAAATTTGTTTTTGATTTTGATTATGATGTGCTTGATGCGCGCGGAAAAGAAAAGCCGCCTGAATGGGTTCCGCATTTGCCAGAGGTTCCACCCAAATTAGAAGGCGGCAAGAAATTCGAACTTGTCGCGCCATACGAACCTGCGGGCGATCAACCTGCTGCAATCACTGAATTGGTCAAAAACGTAAAAGATGGTGAGCGTGAGCAGGTTTTATTGGGGGTTACTGGTTCTGGTAAAACCTATACAATGGCGCAAGTGATTGAAAAAACCCAAAGGCCCGCGCTTATACTTGCGCATAATAAGACCTTGGCGGCACAATTATATGGCGAATTTAAAAGC
>JAPUEP010000088.1 GCA_027492515.1 Hyphomonadaceae bacterium | reverse complement strand
GGTGAAGATAATATTGCCCATGCCGATTGTTCTATAGAATGGCAAAATGGCGCAATTTCGAAAAATCGTGTGCAAATACTAAAAAATATTGATGATGCCGCCAAAGATTTTCTTGCCTCCAAGAAAAGCCAAGACGTGCAATTAGACTTTTTTGATCAGTGAAAGGTTAATTAAATGAGCGATGAAAACCAGACCTTAGATTTACCTGACATTGGTGAAGAAGCCCAAGAAAAGGAATTAACAATTGGCGAAGCAGCGGGATTTGAGCGTTCTGCCGCAGAATTGGCACCAGTTTTTGACGTGCCAGTTCACGTTAAAGCAGTTTTAGGGCGCGCAAAAATGGATGTTGCAAGCCTTTTAGAACTTGGTTCAGGCTCCCTCATAGAGCTTGACCGCAAAGTCGGTGAGGCAATTGATATTTTTATCAATAATCGCCTTGTGGCGCGCGGTGAATTAGTTGTGGTTGATGATCACCTTGGCGTGACTATGACCGAGATTATTAAAGATGGCGATGGCGTATAAAGGAATAAAACAATGAGATTAATGATTGTCGGATCAATGAGTGGCCCCCTTGCTTTGGCCTCACGCATTGCGATGGATCGCGGCGCTAAAGTCATGCAAGTTGATAATATTGACGCTGCAACCTCTGCCCTACGCTCTGGCCGCGGCGCAGATTTATTAATGGTAGAGGCAAGTTTGGATATTGCCCGCCTTTTAGAACAAAATGAAGCAGAGCATATTCTTGTTCCTGTTGTGGCTTGCGGTATTTCAACTGACCCTGAATATGCGGCAAATGCAATTCGTGCGGGTGCGCGCGAATTTGTACCTTTGCCACCTGACCCTGAATTAATTGCGGCGGTTATTTCTGCGGTTGCAGATGATAAAAAGCCAATGATTGCAAAAGACCCATCAACAATGGCAGTTTTGCAATTAGCGGCGCAAGTTGCACCATCTGATGCATCGGTGATGATTTCGGGTGAATCTGGCGTTGGTAAAGAAGTCATGGCGCGCTTTTTACATTCAAAATCAAAACGCGCCGAAAAACCATTCATTAGCGTAAATTGCGCGGCAATTCCTGATAATTTGCTTGAATCAGAATTATTTGGCCATGAAAAAGGTGCATTTACTGGTGCAATTGCGCGCCGAATTGGTAAATTTGAAGAAGCCAATGGCGGAACTTTGTTACTGGACGAGATTACAGAAATGGATCTTCGCCTTCAGGCCAAATTATTGCGCGCAATTCAAGAGCGTGTGATTGACCGCGTTGGCGGCTCAAAACCTGTTCCTGTTGATATTCGTATTATTGCAACCTCAAACCGTGATTTGGTTTCAGTTGTAAAAGACGGCAATTTCCGCGAGGATTTGTATTATCGCCTTAATGTTATCAATCTTGAATTACCGCCACTTCGTGCACGTAAAGCAGATATTGTTCCTTTGGCTGATTTCTTTGTAAAAAAATATTCAGAAGCAAATGGCGTAAAGGCAAAGCCAATTTCATTGGCGGCACAAAATGCAATGCTTAGTGCTTCTTGGCGCGGCAATGTTCGCGAACTTGAAAATGCAATGCACCGCGCAATTCTTTTGTCACGCGGCAATCAAATTGAGGTTGAAGACCTTGCAAGCACATTGGGAACAAATGCGCAAACTAACCATGCGCCAAACCCAATTTCAAGCCTTGGTCAAGATGCAATCATGCAGGCTTCAATTGCCGCAAATGCAGCAAACCGCAATCTTGTTGGTCGTACAATTGAAAATGTTGAACAAGAAATGATTTTGGAAACCCTTAAACATTGCCTTGGTAATCGTACACATGCGGCGGTAATTTTAGGAATTTCAATTCGCACATTGCGCAATAAACTAAAGCAATATTCTGATGCTGGGCTTGATATTCCTGCACCACAAATTTCAGATGGCAAATACGCAATCTCATAATTGAAAGTAAATAAGTGGCAGAAGGCACAACGCAAATCGGGGCAAATGGCCCTATATTAAAACTAAGTGACGTACTTCGCGGCATGATGCGCGGCGACGTTGCCGTTGGTATTGGCGTTGTCTTTCTTATTGTTCTTTTGATTGTACCTTTGCCATCGATGCTGCTTGATTTCATGCTTGCAATATCGATTTCAACATCGGTTTTGATTTTGATGAGTGCGCTTTTCATGAAAAAGCCACTTGAATTTTCATCATTCCCATCAATTTTGTTAGTAACAACACTTTTTAGGCTTGGCCTTAATATCGCCTCAACACGCCTGATTTTGGGGCATGGGCATGAAGGAACAAATGCAGCGGGTGAAATTATTCACGCTTTTGGTGAATTCATCATGGGCGGTAATTTCGTAATTGGTTTGATTGTTTTCATCATTCTAATTATCGTGAATTTCGTTGTTATCACCAAAGGTTCAACCCGTATTGCCGAAGTTGCCGCCCGTTTTAGCTTGGACGCTATGCCAGGTAAACAAATGGCAATTGATGCCGATTTATCATCAGGACTTATCAATGAAGACCAAGCCCGCGCAAAACGCAAAGAGCTTGAGGGTGAAAGCAATTTCTTTGGGGCAATGGATGGTGCGTCTAAATTCGTGCGTGGTGATGCGATTGCAGGGCTTTTGATTACTGCAATCAATGTTATTGGCGGTATTATTATTGGCGTTGCACAAAATGGCCTTTCACTTGCTGAAGCAGGTGCAAGCTATACCCAATTAACTGTTGGTGATGGCCTTGTATCACAAATCCCTGCGCTTATCATTTCAGTTGCCGCAGGTCTTTTGGTTTCAAAAGCAGGGGTTGAAG
>JAPUEP010000087.1 GCA_027492515.1 Hyphomonadaceae bacterium | reverse complement strand
CGTAATTAACTATTCTTCCCACGCATCCAAAATAAAGCCCGCTAATCTTTTTGCGCTTGCGGGGACGAGGCCGCCGGCGATGAAGGGGCTGGCGCTGGCTTGGGCGAAGGAATATTCAAGGCCGTGAAAGGCGTTTATAAAGCCTGCGCGTCTTTTGGTTAAGTCAAAGCGGGTAAGGATTGCGCTTCTTGCGCCAATTTCATAAAAGCCAATTGCCAAATCGCGTAAATCATCATGGCGAAAATCGCATGGTGCACAAAAAATAGGTTCGGCCTTTGTGTCCTCAATCAAATTTTGCAAGACGCGCATTGAAGCGGGCTCAATTGGGGTTGCCGCCGCGCAATCAACTATAACAACCTTACCCGCATCAATCCCAGAATGAACAAGGTTGCGCGCCATATTCGAATTATCGGCATAATTAAAGCCACAGCCAAGTTTTTTGGCAAGCATTTTCAATTGTTCGACACCGCCTTGGCGTTCGGTATCGGTTGAAATTATCAATACTTCGGCATCAGCGCTTAAGGCGCGTGCCGCAAGTTTTGCCGCCGTGATGGTTTTGCCACAACCCGCGGGGCCAACAAGGGCGATGGCATTATTGGGTACGCTTTGAATTGGTTTGAAGCTAAATTCACTATCCAAAAGATCAATCAAAGTTTCGCGGGCATTTTTATCTTTTAAATATTGCGCGAAGGGCTTTATTTCTTTTAGTGAAAGGCCTGATTTTGCTAAAATTGGCACTAATTCGTGTAATTTTTCTTTTGGCTTTGCAGTTTGCGCAATATTAGTTTTGGTTGGTTTTGTTTTAACCAAATTATCAATGCCGTGCGATTTTGATGGCTTTTCTTTTAATGGTGATTTAATTTTTTGCGCTTGTTGCAAAAGTGAAGCTTTTAATGCCGCTTTTTCTTTGGCTTGTAATTCTTCTTCATGTTTAAAAATATCATATCTTGGGCTTAGGCCAGTTTGTGCAAAACCATCGCGGCCTTCTTCCAAGCCTTGCGTTTTGGTTTCGTTAGAGGTTGCGGTAACTTCAATTTTATCGCCCAAATTACGCCAAGAAACAATGGTTGCATTGGGGCCAAGTCGTGACTTAACCTCATGCATTGCTTCTTGCAAATTATTGGCAATTAAAGAAATCATCTATCAAACTGTACCAAGTGTTTTTAATTTTGCTTTTGGGTGAATTTCATTTTGGCTCATAACCACTGTTTGTGGTCTGAAACGCTCAATTAATGAGCGCACAAAAGGGCGAACACCACCAGAAGTAAGAATAACAGGCACTTCACCCAATTGCGCCGCTTTATCAAGGGCATTGCGCACTGCATTTACAAATTCATGAACTTGGGATGGTGCTAGTGCCAATTGTTTATCGCCCCTGTCGCCCACAATTGCCTCGCTAAATGATTGTTCCCAATGTGGTGAAAGCGCCAAAATTGCCAATGAACCATCAGGGGCACGATTTTGCCAGCATAATTGGCGCGCAAGACGGGCGCGAACATGTTCAACCAATGATATCGCATCAAGCCCTTGGCCTTCCATAATTGCCTCAACAATTGTTGCCAAATCACGAATTGAAATGCGCTCTTTAAGAAGTGATTGAAGAACGCGTTGGAATAATGCCCATGAAACTTGGGATGGAACCATTTCTTCAACCAGTTTTTGATGCTCTTGCGAAAGTTGTTTAACAAGGCGCTGCACTTCTGAAACTGAAAGAAGCTCACTCATATTGTCTTTGATAACTTCGGTTAAATGTGTGGTTAGAACTGTTGCAGGGTCAACAACTGTATAGCCACGGAAAACCGCTTCTTCGCGGTGATCTTCGGCAACCCATGCCGCAGTTAGGCCAAATGCAGGTTCGGTACAGGCTTCACCCGGTAAAGATGGTGGATTTCCTGATGGATCCATTACTAAAAGCTGCCCAAGGCGAAGTTCACCGCTTCCAGCATCCATTTCTTTTACGCGAATTGAATAACCATTATTGGCAAGTGCCATATTATCCAAAATGCGCACGCTTGGCATTATGAAACCTAAATCTTGCGCTAATTGGCGGCGCAATGCTTTGATTTGGTCGGTAACGCGTTTGCCTTGAATTTCATTCACAAGCCCTAATAGGCCATATCCAAGCTCTATTTTTAATTCATCGATTGCCAATGCATCGGTGATTGGTTCTTCGGCATCGGCGGCTTCGGTGGCGGCTGCGCTTTCTTCGGCACTAGCTTTATCAATAATATTTTGTTCGCCAGTTTTGATTTGTTGCCATGCTTTATAGGCAAGATATCCTGCGCCTGCGCCAATTGTCCAAAATGCAAGCAATGGCATACCAGGTATCATACCTGTTACGATTGCAGTTGCAGAAACCATGCCTAATGCTTGTGGTGAGCCTGCCATTTGTTTGACAAGGGCGATTTCAACGCTTTCTTCAACCCCTGCTTTTGAAACCAAAAGACCTGCGGCAACTGAAATGATAAGTGCAGGGATTTGTGATACAAGGCCATCACCAACGGTTAATTGTGTATAGGTTGCACCAGCTTGTGGAATTGAAAGGCCGTTTTGCACTGTTCCTATAATTATACCGCCAATAACGTTAATCGCAGTAATTAAGAGGCCAGCAACTGCATCGCCGCGTACGAATTTAGACGCACCATCCATTGCCCCAAAGAAATTGCTTTCGCCCTCTAATTCTTTACGTTTGGCGCGCGCTTGGTCTTCATTGATAAGGCCAGATGATAAATCGGCATCAATTGCCATTTGTTTGCCCGGCATCGCATCCAAGCTAAAACGCGCGGCAACTTCG
>JAPUEP010000086.1 GCA_027492515.1 Hyphomonadaceae bacterium | reverse complement strand
TACCCGCTTGCTCTTGCGCAACGCACAAAAGCAATAAAGGCACAAAAATTGCGACCATAGCGATGACGATTGCAAAACCTTGCTTTTTATCGCCAACCATCACCCCATAAGTATGACAAAGCGCGACCGGGATAAGAAGGATTGAAATCACTTCAATGAAATTTGCAATTGGATTTGGATTTTCAAATGGATGTGCGGAATTCACATTGAAAAACCCGCCGCCATTTGTGCCAAGCATTTTTATGGCTTCTTGTGACGCAACTGGCCCCATTGCAATTGTTTGCTTTGCGCCTTCTAGGGTATTTATTTCAACGTAAGAATGAAAATTTTGAATAACCCCATTTAAACCCAATAATATTGCAACAATTAATGCCAAAGGTAGCAAAACATAAAGGTTTGCACGTGTTACATCAGCCCAAAAATTGCCGATATTATTGGTTTCAACGCCTTTAAGGCCGCGAATAAGCGCCACAAGCACAGCAAGGCCAACTGCGGCGGATACGAAATTTTGTGTGCAAAGACCCGCCATTTGTGAAAAATAGCTCAAAGTGCTTTCGCCGCCATAAGATTGCCAATTTGTATTGGTGATGAAACTAACTGCGGTATTAAACGCTAAATGCGGCGTAAGCCCTGAGAGCTTTTGCGGATTAAAGGGCAAAAACCCTTGAAAAAGCAAGATGAAATATAAAAGTGCGAACCCCGCAAATGAAAATGCCAAAAGCGTAATTGCATATTCACGCCAATTCATTTCTTTGTCAGGTTTAATTCCGATAAATTTATATATATTGCTTTCCATTGGGATAATTACAGGGCTTAATATGGTTTTTTGCCCGCAGAAGACCTTGGCCATATAATTGCCAAGTGGAATATAGAAAATTGCAAGAACGGCAAAATAGGCAATTAATTGCAACAAGCCATTCATTGTAAAAAGATGCGCCATGGTGACACCTCAAATCATGGAAAAAGCTCGGGCTTTATCAAAGCCACGAACAGATAAATTAATAAAGCAAAAGCGATAAATGCGGCGAGCAGATAGAAAATGGTCATATCTGCGCAGCCTTCATTTTATCGAGGTAAACCACCGCCGCACCCGTTAGAAAAAAGAATGCCGCGCAAACAAACAAATAGACAAAAACCATTTAGTCCTCCTGTTGGAAAGGAGGTTTAAAACTTTCAATGTCTATTGGTTGTTAATTTATTGCCAAAGCGCGTATGGAATGCGTAAAGATTTGTGGCGAAAATCTTGTATAAAAAATGGTGGATAAAAAAATGCGGCGAAAATCTCGCCGCATTTGTATTTAAAATTAAAAATAATCTTAGAATTTATATCCTAATGCCAACCTTAGGCTTCGGCCTTGTTCATAGACATTTGGATAGGCAGTTGATTGTTTATAACCGGCATATCTTTCATCAAATAAATTGGTTACGCCAAAATCTGCCCGAAGATTTGTTCCTTCAACTTCCCAACTCAAAAGTAAATCATGAACATTATATGATGGGCGGCGTCTTATGATTGTTGTGTCATAATCTTGTGCCGACACCCACATTGAGCGCCATTTAATCATTGCCCCGCCAATCAAATTCTTGTCTATAGTCAAGGTAATTTTGTCGGGTGGGGAAAATAAATTATCGCCTTTAATTCTGTCTGTTACCCTGACATTCGAATAGCCAATTCCCATATTAAAGCCCAGAATATTGGCTTTGGCGTCAATCTCAATGCCTTTGCGACGCGCTTGTGAAATGTTTTGATATTGCAATATTGGGCGATTTGTTTTCAAGACTGGATTATAGAAAGTTCCCACCGTCACTGAAGTAATTAAATTGTCAACGTCCGCCTGAAAAGCATCTGCTTTGAATGACACATATTTTAAAATGCCAATTTCTGCTTTTCTGAAATTTAGGCCGATATTGGTCTCATTCGATGTTTCAGATTTAAGGCCAGTATTTGGCACAAAATTAGAAAAACCAGTTGCAACATTGAAGGATTGATACATTTCATAGACTGTTGGCGCGCGGAATGCTTCGCCATAAGATGCATAAACCACAGTATTTGGGATTATTGATAATGCCAGTGTGGCCTGTGGCGAAGTGCTATCATCGGTTTTCTTTGGTGCAATGCCACTATTAACCGAAGTTTCGAACTTATCATAACGTACGGCGGGCGTGAAACTTAGCCAAGGCAATAATTTAATTTCATCATTAATGAAAATGCCTAATGATTGTTGCTCACCATCAGGTGTAACGCCGTTAGGTAGCCCATTGGAGCGCGAAACCAATTTATCTTTATAGCCATCACCCCCAATTGTGACTTGGTTTGCAATACCAAATAAATTGAATTTCCAATTGCTATCGCCCGTGAAGCCTGTAGTTTTAGTGCTTACAGATGATGATGTAAGTGCAGGGGTCACGTCATTGCGTGGATCAGCTCCTGTTAATAAATCATTGTGGTAAATCGAAAAATTAAAATTCCCTTTGTCAGAAATTTTTAGAATAGTTTGTTTGTCAGTTGCCCAATTATTTTGAACAAAAGGGAAGTCATTGCTTGCCTGAGGGTTGTTTGGCTGCATATCTTCCAAATCATAATATGAATGCGATATTTGTGCGCTTAAACCCTCATTAATATGCCAAGTAGCCTTGCCCAAGGCTGCAGTAGAATTTCCTTTGCCAGGCAAAAGTGTTGTGCCGCCGCCTTGTCGCGTTGGCCCCCAATTGCCCGCAGAAGCGCCAGCAAAAAAGTCGAGACTGCCAGTTTTCGCGTAAAATTTGCCGATTAATTGCTGCTTTTCATTTGCAGATTG
>JAPUEP010000085.1 GCA_027492515.1 Hyphomonadaceae bacterium | reverse complement strand
CTTGACTTAAAAATGACAATCATTGAAATCGCTGCATGAATTTTGTTACACGCTTTGCCCCGTCCCCTACTGGTGAACTTCATCTTGGTCATGCCTATTCGGCTTTAATGGCTTATGAAGCTGCTAAACGCCATAATGGGCGTTTTATTTTGCGTATTGAAGATACGGATATGGGACGCTGTAAACCAGAATTTACCCAATTTATTTATGAAGATTTATCATGGCTTGGAATTGAATGGGAAAAACCTGTGCGTATTCAATCACAGCATTTTGACGAATATCAGGCAATAATTGATAGGCTTGCAAAAATGGGGGTTTTATATCGCTGTTTTAAAACCCGAAAAGAAATGGAAGAAGCCGCATTATCTGCACCCCATGGCTTTCGTGATGGCATTGATGGCATAAAAATTGAAACGCGGGTTTCAAAAGCCGAAGAAGAAATGCGCCTCTTACGTGGTGATGAATTTGCCCTTCGATTATCATGCAAAGCGGCAATTGAATTAATCGGTAATGAGCCTTTATTTTTCGAAGATGAATTTCATGGTAAAATCTTGGTCGATCCATTTTTAAATGGTGACATTATAATCGCCCGCAAGGATAGTAAGGCAAGCTATCATTTATGCGCCGTAAATGATGATGCATTGCAAGGAATTACCAATATTGTGCGTGGCGAAGATTTATTGATTGCAACCCATATTCAAGTGGTTTTGCAAAAACTTCTTGGACTACCTACCCCCAAATATCATCATCATAAATTATTATTAGATGAAAATGGAAAAAGATTTGCCAAGCGCGACAAGTCAGTAACATTAAAATCATTACGTGAAAACGGTAAAACACCCCATGAAATTCGGCAAATTGTAAGGTTAACCTAACTTTTTGCAGCGTGTAAGGTTTACATTACATATTGCATCATGTAAGGTAGACCTAACACCAATGGAGGCGATTATGAAAACTGTTAAACAAGTCCAATCCGAATATACAAAAGGTATTTTGCTTTATGCCGCGCTTTATGCGATTGCGCTATTTTTCTCTATTTATATGATAAGGCATTTTAATCCGTCAAACTTTGTAAAATTCATACTTGCTTTGCTTACAAGTTTGCCAATTGGGGGAACGATTTTAACCTTCCTGAAATTCATTAAAAATAGTGATGAATTCATTCGTGCGCAAACCACTGAAACTTTTATAAAGGCAACTGGAATTACTTTATTCATTGCAACTTTATGGGGCTTTATGGAAAATTACTCGGCTATTGCCCATATGGATTTTTACATGATTTACCCAATGTTTTGGGCATGTTTTGGATTAGTACAAGGTTATAAAAAGGTTTCAAATCATGAAACAAATTCTTAAAGAATTGCGCACCGAATATGGTTATACCCAGCAAGAATTAGGTGATAAATTAGGCGTTTCACGTCAGGCTATAATCGCGCTTGAAACCTCCAAACATATTCCAAGTTTGGACTTGGCCTATAAAATTGCCGCCCTTTTTAATCGACCATTAGAGGATATTTGGGAAAACCCATATCGATGAGCCCCTAAATGTAATATGCATTTAGGATACGGCGAAGATAAAAAATTAATAAGGTTAAATGAACACAACCGCATCGGTTAATTCATTTACATCATCTTCTTCGGGCGGGAAATGGGCTGCCAATATTGCGCCAATATCATCAATGCCATCGGCAAGGCCCGCCCCAAGCTGGCCTTGTTTGGTTTGTAAAAGCATTTTGGCAATTGTATCGCCCCAAATTGTTTTTGTAACTTTGGAATGAATGCCGCCATCGGCAACAATTTCAATCATATGTTCGGCAAGTGAAACAAAAACCAAAACCCCAGTTTTACCTTTAGTTTGATGAATCCCATGCGCCATAAATTGATCAAGTGCAGATTTATGAACACCTTGGCGTTTTATAAATTTGGGGGTTAGCGCAAGGGTGAAATTTTCAAACTGAACCAAAATACCAAACACAAGAAAAATTAAGGCCTGAATTATTAGGTCAATATATAAATTGCGCGAATTAATGGCATTATCATAATTATCCCAACCACCAAAAATATCGGCAAATTTTGCGCCCAAATCTACATTCAAAATTGTTAGGGTAAACGGTATAAGAAGCGCCAAAACAATCGCCCATATCATTACAAACCATCGATAATCTTCTGATTTGCGGGCGATAACACAATAGATTTCACCCGAAGTTTTGGCTTCGTTGCGTTTTATGGCTTCGATGACTTTTGATTTTTGTTCTGAATTAAGGGCGATTTTCATTTTACAATACCATTACCAACTTCCAGATGATCCGCCGCCGCCGAAACCGCCGCCACCGCCGCCAAATCCACCGCCGCCGCCAAAGCCGCCACCACCGAAACCACCAAATCCACCACCGCCACGATGGTCATCATCATCATTCCAATCGTGTAAGATAATTGGCAATATATCAATTCCAGAATTACGGCGATAAAAGCGTGAGCGCCTTGATGATTGAATCATAATAATCACGAAAATAAATATGATAAAAATTATTGCTTGTGCCGCCTCACCCGATTTGTTTGAAACAGGTTTTATATCGGCTTTTTTTGCCCTTGCCGCTTGCTCTTCTGGCGATAAGTTTAGTATTTCTGATATGCCTTGTGCGCCATCCAAAATCCCCTGTTCCATATTTCCAGCTTTGAATTGCGGGATGATTTTGTCTTGGATAATTTCGCGGGTTATTGCATCGGTCAAAACCCCTTCAAGGCCATAGCCAACCTCTATACGGACTTTGCGTTCATTGGGCGCAACAATAAGCAAGACGCCAT
>JAPUEP010000084.1:17477-22195 GCA_027492515.1 Hyphomonadaceae bacterium | reverse complement strand
AATCTGCGGCCTCTATTGATGGCGTTTCAAAGGTTTTGGTTGCAAAATCTGATGCGCTTTCCAAAGATATTGCCGAAGCAGTTGAAGCATTAATTACACCTTTAATGGCAAATTATGATGCAATTCTATTTGTTGCTGGCGCAGCAGGTAAAAATGCGGCACCACGCATTGCGGCAAAATTGGATGTTGCAATTATTTCAGACATTATCGAAGTAACAGGTTCAAAATCATTTGTTCGCCCAATTTATGCGGGCAACGCACTTGAAAGCGTTGAATCAAATGATGGCAAATTGGTTATCACTGTTCGTACAACTGCATTCAAAGCGGCGGGCAATGGCGGCGCAGCGACAATTGAAGAAGTAGCCGCACCAAATGCCGCGCATTCTGCCACTTTTGTTTCGGAAGCAATGGTAAAATCAGACCGCCCAGAACTTCAGGGTGCAAAACGCGTTGTTTCTGGTGGTCGCGCATTGGGTTCTGAAGAAGAATTTAATGCTGTTATCGTTCCATTAGCCGACAAACTTGGCGCAGCAGTTGGCGCATCACGCGCAGCAGTTGATGCAGGATATGCACCAAATGATTATCAAGTTGGTCAAACCGGTAAAGTTGTTGCCCCTGAGCTTTATGTTGCAATCGGTATTTCTGGTGCAATTCAGCATTTAGCAGGGATGAAAGATAGCAAGACAATTGTTGCAATCAATAAAGACCCTGATGCACCCATATTCCAAATTGCCGATTTTGGCCTTGTGGCTGATTATAAAACTGCGGTTCCAGAATTTATGTCTGCAGTTTAATTTAATGTGGTTTTTCAAATTATAATTGGGGCGTTTAGTATACGCCCCTTTTTTATATCATTATTTTAAATTTCGAATTTTGAATATAAATATGTATTATTTTACAAAACGACTTTTTGCTAAATTATTTTTGCAAATATTCCTTTGCTTCTTTTCTGCATCGGCATTTGGTGCAGAATTTGAAAACCAAAATAATAATGAAAAATATTCAATTGGCTTTACGCAATTGAAACATAATGATGATGGCCTTCTAACTATTTTTTATCCCACATACGTAAAACAATCCCTTATTAAAAGGGGTGTTTTCAATCTTTCAATTGCAAATGATGCACCGCCAATAAAAGGCAATTCACATTTAATAATTATTTCACATGGCTCAGGCGGTTCGCCATGGGTTCATTATGACCTTGCGCGCGCACTTGTTCAGCGTGGCTTTATTGTCGCCATACCGCAACATTTTCATGATAATTATATAAATCATTCCGAACCTGGGCCACAATCATGGCAAAGACGCCCCAAAGAAGTTTCCGATTCTATCGACCTTCTGTCCAATGATAACAAATTCTCTTCCCTTATAGATTTCAATTCTATTGGAATTTTTGGCGGCTCAGCAGGTGGGCATACGGCACTTTCATTTGCTGGTGGCAAATGGTCAGACGAAAATTTCCGCAATCATTGTTTAAAAAACATCAAGGAAGATTTTTCATCATGTGTTGGCTTTAATACGCTTTTAAACAACAAGCTCACCGACAATTTCAAAATATTTTTGGCAAAAAAAATAATCAAACAAAAATTTTCAGACAATACAATTCACGAATATTCAGACCCAAGGATTAAAGCCAGTGTTGCGATGGTTCCCTTCGCGGCAGATTTTATTCCAAAATCATTATCGACGCCCAAAATACCACTTGGCCTAATTATCGCTAGAAAAGATATTAATCAAAAACCGCAATTCCATGTTTTGGCAATTACAAATTCATGTAAGACTAATTGCGAAATATTATTAGACCTAGAAAATGCTGGACATGGTGCGATGTTATCGCCAATCCCACCATTTAAAAAGGGAAGTATCGAACAAACTCTATTATCAGACCCAATAGGTTTTGACCGCGAAATAATGATTCCCAAAATCAATAATTCAATAATTGATTTTTTTGAAAATCATTTGCTCTCACCAATGAAAAATTAAAAATCCATTATAAGGCATCAACAATTTCTTGAAGCTGTTCGCCAATTGCATCCCAATGATTTTCAGATGTAGATAAGCCAAGGCGAACAATTACCATATCTTTTGATGGTATGACCATTATTATTTGCCCTTCATGTCCTTGGGCAGCAAAGGCATCAAATGGGCCTTTTTTCAATATGCCTTTACCATTTGGCGGGGAAAGCCACCAATGAGCACCATAATGGTCTGCGCCCTTGCCGCTTGATGGTGTTCTTACAAAATTGACAAAATCCTCATTGATAATTTGTTTGCCATCCCAATTTCCGCCACGCAAAAACAAAAGACCGAAACGGGCAAAATCTTGTGCGGTTGAATATACAAGGCTTGAACCATAAAAATTGCCATTTGCATCAAATTCGGCAGAAGTTGATTTCATGCCAATTGGCGTAAAAAGCCTATCATACATGAATGCGCGCATCGCATCGCGCCCAGTTGGATCCGAAATATTGCGCGGGCCCAAAGCACGTGAAACACCTGCGGCAATAATATTTGTTGTTCCTGATGAATAATTCCAAACTTCACCAGGATTGTTTTTAAGTGGGCGCGATGTTGCATATTTCACAATATCTTCACGTCCTTTTCCAAACAACATTATCGCCGCATCATTATGAATTGCATCGCTATAATTTTCTTCACGCCAATTTAGACCATCGGTCATTGTTAAGGCTTGGCGATATGTTATTTTTGCGCGTTTATCATCACTTTTCCAATGTGGGTCGTTGATCGGGGCATCCAGTGATAATTTGCCATCCTTTTGCATTATTCCAAATAATGCCGATGTTATAGATTTTGCCATTGACCATGAAATAAGACGGCTATCTTTATCAAATTTATCGCCATATTTTTCAAAAACGATTTTTCCACCTTTTACAACCAATAAAGCACGGGTTTCACCTAAATCTGTTTTTGGGTTTACAAATGCTTTTTGCGCAATTGCATCAAGTTTTGCTTTTTGTTCGGCGGTTAAATTACTATATTGCCATTCTTTTGTAGGATAGGTGATTGGGGCTTTTGAATATTCAAACTTTATCGCGTTTTGCGGTGCATTGGCATTAACATTATAAGCAACAAACCCCAATGAAATTGACGCAATTCCAACAACAACAGCGATTTTTTTATTTAATGACAAATTCATGGCAAAACCTTTTTCTATGCTCTATTATAAGGTTTGAATTTTAAAACAAAAGGTGTTTTAGCTTTGAAAATGCGTCTGAACTTTACCTCTATAATTGGTTCAATTTTGCTTATTCTGGCAATTGCGGCGGGAATTGGGTATTATTATGCAAACCAATATGCCCAAATCGGGGTTGGAATGATGGCAAAGCAAATGTGTTCATGTCTTTATGTTCAAAATCGTGATGAGGATGAATGTAAAGCCGATATGAATAAAAGCATGGGCGAAATTTCAAAAAAAATGAAAATCACATATTTGGTAAAAAACCAAAGCGGTAGGTTCACTGGCAAAGATGGCGGCGGCGAAGTTGCAACCGCGAATTTCCCTGATGGAATAATTGTTGGTTTTTATGGAATTGCGATTGCAAAAGCTAAAATAAACCCCGGTTATGGTTGTTCTGTGTCAAAATTTGACGGCATAATGCCAAATGGCCTTAACAATATTAATCAATAGTGCAAAGATTGCTTTATAAAGTTCTAAAATAGATTAAACACCCGAAAACATATCACTGGGGGCGCGCAATGGCAGGAAATGCCACTAAAAAAACTAATGACGAAGAATTAGAATTATCAATTGTAATGCCATGCCTTAATGAGGCGGAGACATTGGAAATTTGCATTCAAAAATGTCAAAAATTCATAAAAGAAAATAATTTATCTGCCGAAGTTATCATTGCCGATAATGGTTCGACCGACGGCTCGCAAGAAATTGCAACACGTAATGGGGCGCGCGTTGTTCCCGTTCCTGTCCGCGGTTATGGCGCAGCGCTTATTGGCGGTATCGAAGCTGCTAAGGGCAAATATGTTGCAATGGGTGACGCCGATGATTCATATGATTTTGGATCATTAATGCCATTCATTGAAAAACTAAGAAATGGCGCAGAGCTTTGCATGGGCAACCGCTTTAAAGGCGGTATTGAGCCGGGTGCTATGCCACCGCTTCATAAATATTTGGGCAATCCCGTTCTTAGTTTCTTGGGCCGTATTTTCTACAATTTGCCAATTGGCGATTTCCATTGCGGATTGCGCGCCTTTAATCGCCAATCAATTTTGGGTTTAAATCTTAATACTACGGGTATGGAATTTGCCTCTGAAATGGTGGTTAAGGCTGGCCTTAATCATTTAAGGATGGAAGAAGCGCCAACAACTTTGAAAAAAGATGGGCGTTCGCGCCCGCCGCATTTGCGCTCTTGGCGTGATGGTTGGCGCCATTTGAAATTCCTTTTGACCTTTGCGCCGAAGTGGCTTTTCCTTTTCCCTGGGCTTTTGCTTTTGGGTCTTGGCGCCTTGGGTTTGATTTGGTTATTGCCAGGTGATGGTGCGATTGGTCAAATCCGCCTTGGTGTTCATACGCTTTTATTCTCTTCAGCCTTTGTCATTATGGCAGCTCAAATCCTTAGCTTTGCATTTCTTGCGCGGCTTTTTGGGGTGCGTGAAGGGTTTTGGCGTGAAACCCCAACCCTCAAATCAATTCGTGAATTTTTCACAATTGAGCGCGGTTGTATAATTGGGGGAATTTCAAT